>JBKPJP010000042.1:0-25090 GCA_046730735.1 Acidobacteriota bacterium
CAATGATCCGTTTTAACGTCACTGTACCGGCGAACTATTCGGGCGGCTCTGGAGAGATCAAAGGCAAGCTCAGGTTTCAGGCGTGCAACGATGAATCGTGCTTCCCGCCCGTCACGCGCGAAGTGAAGATGTGGCTCAACGTGGAGTGAGTCCGACGACTGCCATCAACCGTCCAACTTTTCCGTGCAGACTCTTCTCTTTCCGATAAGAAAAGAAGAGATCTGTGCGGCACATCGTGCAGATCGGTGCGATGTGAATTCGTTCCGGAAGCACTCCGGCGGATTCGAGTTGCGCGCGATTGGCCTGAAGCAGATCGACTGTGGCATGGCCCGGACGCGTCGGCGTGAAGAGTTTTTCTCCATATGGAAATCGATTGCTAAAGGCCTCGATGACTTCGCTCCCGACCTCATAACAACATGGACCAGCCGAAGCGCCAATCGCAACCCGCAGATTAGCGGGCTTCGCGTCGTATTCCATCGCTAAACGCTCGACACCTGCAAGCACCGCCGTGGCCAAAGTTCCACGCCAGCCGGCATGCACTGCCGCAAAGGCGCCTGTGACCGGATCGCCCAGCAGAATCGGAACGCAATCCGCGGTCTTTACGCCGGCCAAGACACCTTTCGCATCACTGACGATCACATCGCAGAAGATCGTTTCGCCACGCTGGTTTTCAGCGGGTTTCGCTTCTTCAATCGTGTGAACCACGCGCACGTCGCCGCCGTGAACTTGCCAACAGCCGGCCAGCTCCCAATCGCCGGGAAAAAGCTTGAGAAACCGGCGACGATTCTCCAGAATGTTCTCGGCCGCGTCCTCGTTGAAGCCGGCGAGACTCAGCGCATCGGAAGGCATCGCGCTGACGCCGCCGAGACGCGTCGAGAAACCGTTAACAAAACCGTCTTGTTCGAGTGGGGCGCAGACGAGAGCGCGTACGCCGTCGACGTCGCGCCAGTAAAAACCTGCTTCGTTTAGTTGATCGTCAGTCGTGATCGTTTCCATTGGGATAGACATTATCGAAGTTAAACGGATTCGCGAAGTGCTCTTGCGTACACCGCGATTCGCCGAGCGTGTCTTCACGCGCGCCGAGCGCGAGTACTGCGACCTGCGCGGCGTGGTGTCAGCACAACATTATGCAGCGCGCTTCGCGGCAAAAGAAGCGGCGTTGAAAGCCTTGCAAACGGGATGGCGCGGGGGAATCAGTTGGCAAGACGTGGAAGTTGCGGCGCGTGAGAGTGGCGCGCCTTATCTGATCTTTACCGGGCAGGTGCTGACCATTTTTCAAAACTTTCGCGCAACCGCGAGTCACCTCTCGATCTCACACACCAGCGAACACGCGATCGCGCAAGTTATTCTGGAACGCTGAAAGAGGTTTCACGCAAAGGCGCAAAGAAAGACGCAAAGGCGCTGAGAAATCCAAGGTCTTCCTTTGCGCCTTTGCGTGAAACTTTGCGCCTTTGCGTGAAACCTTCTAACGCATATCGTTAACTAACATGCGTCGCCCATTCGTATCAACATCCACTCGTGTCGCTCCATAACCTAAAGGATCTGATGTCTTCGCAACACTGGTTTCCACCCTCGTCTCACTCTCTTCAGCAAACGGACTACTCTGCACCGGAAGGTTTCCATGCAGGTAACACTCGAGATTTGGTTGTAAGCGCTCCGTCACTGCGATCAACTCGCGCAGCGGACAACCGAGTGTCGAACGCAATCCCGTCAGCGAGTCGATCTCGACAAACTTGATTCCTTCCGGACATTCGAAGTGCTCACCACCCAAGTCAGGCCGCACCGCGATCGCTTCATTCATGAAATCAACCCACGCCGGCAAAGCCGCCTCAGCGCCGGTGAGGCCAAGCTGTTTGTTGTCGTCGAACCCGATCCACACAGCACACACGAGATTCGGTGAGTAACCGACAAACCACCCATCGCGCGACGTTCCGGTCTTGCCCGCGATGGCTGTGCCCGGCACCGCGCCACGAGCCTTGCGCGCAGTGCCACGCTCGATAACCGCGGAGAGCATGTTTGTGATCATGTAAGCCGTCGTTGGACTGACAACCTGGTCCATCGCCGTTTCGCGCGCGTGTGCAGCCGGTGGCTCACCTACATTCGTTATGACTTTCGCATCCACGCGCCGGCCTTCGTTCACGAAAGCCGCGTAGGCTGAAGCCAGTTGCAGTGGTGTGACTTCCTCCGTTCCAAGGGCCATCGCCGGATATCGCTCAGGCTTCGGCAAGCCGAATCGCGCCGCGAGATTTGCGGTGCGCGCTAGTCCGGTCTGCAATGCGACATCGACAGTGACGACATTCAGAGATTTGACGAGCCCGGTGCGCATCGTAACTTCGCCCATCGTATAGCCGCCACCATAATTCGCAGGGCGATAAGTTTGGTTGCGATCGTAGACAAACTCGCGCGGCGCATCCATGAACAACTGCACCGGCGACATCCCATCTTCAAGCGCCGCAGCGTAGACGAACGGTTTGAAAGTCGAACCTGGCTGGCGCAGCGCATCGGTGGCGCGATTGAGTTGCGACTCCGCATAGTTGCGCCCACCCACCATCGCGAGCACGTCGCCCGTATGTGGGTCCAAAGCCACGAGTGCGGCCTGCGGTTTCAAACCACGCTCAGCGTAAAGCGTGTCGAGCCGATCCAACTGTCGCTTCAGAGCCGCTTCAGCGGTTTGCTGCAACTCGAGATCGATCGTCGTGTAGATTCTCTGCGTCGCACCCGACGTTTCAAACTGCGATTCGGCGAGACGATTCACGTAATCAACGAAGTACGGCGCGAGTGAGTTATCAACAGCAACAGGTGCAACGACGATTGGTTCCGCACTGGCGGTCGCGTTCTGTTCCGCAGTGATCCAGCCATTCTGTTGCATCGCCGCGAGCACGATGTTTCTTCGCGCTCGAGCATCATCAGGATGTCGCACAGGGGAGTAATGCGCGGGACTCTGAATCATCCCCGCGAGCGTCGCGACTTCCGGCAAGGTCAGGTCTTTAAGTTCCTTGCCGAAGAAAATTCTCGCCGCTTCCTTGATGCCGCGAATTGCAACCGCGCCGCGTTGGCCCAGGTAGATCTCATTGCAATAGAGCGCAAGAATGTCGTTCTTCGTGAGACGACGCTCCAGTGCTACTGCCAGCATTGCTTCTGAGTATTTGCGCTGTAGAGTTCTGTCAGGTGAAAGGTAAGTATTCTTGACGAGTTGCTGTGTGATCGTCGAGCCACCCTGGCCCAGTTGCTCATCGACCGCATTTCTCAACAACGCGCGCCCGAGACCTTTGAGATCCACACCTGAATGCTCAAAGAAACGACTATCCTCGATAGCCAGAATCGCATGGATCATCACCGGCGGTATCTCGTCGTAACTCAGAAGCTCGCGCTTCGTGCTCTTCGACGACACATCGTTCGACAAGATCTCAGGTTCGAGTGTGAAGGAATCGAGTTCGAAGCCGTCGCCACGTAGTTCAGCAATCCGATCCGTTGAAAAACTCACGCGCACGAGCTCGAATTCTTTTTTGCTCGCGCGTCCGGGACGAATATCGATTGCTGAATCGGAAACTGTGAAACTTCCACTCCACACGTCGCTGGCTTTCGACTCCAGATAGCCGGCGCGACGCAACGCGGCAACAAGTTTCTCGCGCGACAGTTTCTGACCCGTTTGCAGCACGCGTGGCGCTGCGTACTGCCCCGGCCTGCTGGTCAGGTAACCACTCGCGAGCCGCGCATCGATGATCTGTGAATAAAACCGGTAAGAACGGACGAGAGCGCCAACGCCAATCGTTAACGCAAT
Organism: Acidobacteriota bacterium; assembly: GCA_046730735.1. Taxonomy (GTDB): domain Bacteria; phylum Acidobacteriota; class Blastocatellia; order Pyrinomonadales; family Pyrinomonadaceae; genus PSRF01. The sequence continues at coordinate 3,782 of JBKPJP010000042.1, forward strand.
CACGAGCAGAACAGCGCCCGACCGAACACAACGGCTTTGCAAAAACGGCCGTCGAGGCTCGGGCACGGATTTGACCTCGATGAACATGGTCCCTTCAGTGCTTCTTCAATATCCTGTGATTTTTATAAATGTCGAATCGATGAGGAATTCAAGAATGGGCCCACAAAAAGGCTAAATTGCTTTAGACAACAGCTGTGCTTTATCAACGGAATCGATGAGCGCACGGATCTCGGGAATCTTTTCCAGTCCAGCCTCGTAACCGGCTGCCATCAGCTCGTCGGCGCGGCCCATCTCATCCCAACGAATGTGCCCGACCTTCGGATTGATCACGAGGTCAGCCATCTCCAGTTGATGATGTGACGCGGTCCTTTGAACGACCAGCATCGACTGGAGCAACACACCAACGACCGAACTCGTTGGTCCAATAAACGTCGCGCCTTCACTGTTGACGTCAACCGCAATCACGATGTCGGCGCCGAGCGAACGAGCCATAGACGACGGCACAACTGCTACGAGGCCACCATCAACCAGTTGCCGGCCATGCTCATCCGTTACCGGCACGTACCACCCGGGGATCGCACAACTCGCTCGAATCGCAAACGGCACATCACCTTCGTCGCGCATCACTACGGCCAGACCCGTTTTCAACTCTGTCGCAACGACCGCAAAAGGAATGGGTAACTCTTCGAATTTCGTGATGGGCAAACGCGCGCGCAGATACTGCTCGAGACGCTCGTTACTCTGAATTCCGAGTCGCGACATCGTCACTCGTCCAATATCACGCCAGCGTAACGTGCGACCAAAGTCCACGATCTCGTCAAGCGGAAGACCCGCGGCATAGGCGCCTCCGACAATCGAACCGGCCGAGGTGCCGGCGATGCAGTCTATCGGCACGTCGTTCTCAATCAACGCCCGCAACACGCCGACATGGGCCATGCCGCGCGCGGCGCCACCTGACAGTGCGAGCCCGATTCTCGGAAAGGTTTCAGATAGCATTCAACATCACGATCTCGGCACGTTCACGGGCGTTGTCGAGAAACGCGTCCGTGTCAGATTCGATCTTCGCTTCCACGAGGGTTCGTTCAATCTCGTCGCGGCTTTGCTCCAGCGTCGGAACGATCCGGCCGGGAGAGCGAGCCCGAAAGCGAGGCACATAAGTGTCCCGGTAGTAGTCGGCAATCTCCTTCTGGCTGATCACTACGAAATTTCGAAAACGAAAGTCCAGATATTTTTCGATCTTGAGACGTTGCTCGACGATTTCGTCCAGTTTTTCACTGGTCAGACCCACCCGCTGGAGTCGCTGCTGAAACTCGAGTGGAGAAGGAAAGTTACGCGCCAGTTCATCGCGTGCATCACTGACTTCTTTCTGAGTAGGGACGATCGTGGGCAGTTTTTCCGCTTCCTGAAGGATGAGACGCTGATCTATCAAGAGGCGAAGAGCGCGATTTAGATCCGCGGAAGTCGGGTTGTCGAGCACCGTGCCCGGTTGTAACGACAACTGCCAGAGAAGATCGGAGTAGGTGATCAGATCGGTTTTGACCCCGGCGTTCACGGTCGCAACCATCTTGTCGACCACCTGCTGCGCCACACACGGCAGCGAAACAAAGACGACCAAAGCCAGGAGCACCAAACTTCGTTTTAAATAATCCGTGTAATCTGTGTTTAGGCTTTTGGTCTTCATCTCCAGGTACCTCTAGAACGTCTGCGTAATCCGGAAATGCAAATTTCCTCGGGGCAGCCGGAAGATCGCCGGCACGCCGTTGAAATCCACGCCGTTTGGACTACGCTGCGGGATCAGAAACTCAGGCGGATTCAACAACACGCCGTAATCGATCGCGAGCGCACCGCCAAACGGAGTTTGCAAACGAAATCCGAGACCGACTGTGTTGGACCAATGCGCCCGCAGGTTCGCGCGGTTGATTGCGTCAAGAAGATTGCCGGACGGGGGCGTTGGATCGTCTTTACCAAATAGATCGCCGACGCGCCGGAACACGTTGCCGCCGTCATAAAACGGAACTGCCTGCACAGATCTGGTCAACGGGATGCGCGCTTCGAGATTCACGACGGCAAGAGCATTACCACCTACAGGCACAGTGAACGGATTAAGAAAGACGACATTCTTGTCCTGATCTCGAAACTCACCTTCCGGAATGACGACCTGACGTGGACCAGCCTCTTCGAAACCGAAACCGCGCAACGTAGTGGAACCGCCTGAGAAGAAACGTTCACTGATCGGCAGTGTCAGATCGATCTCATCGATAGCTCCATTGCCGTCGCGGTCGCGCGGATTGAATAAGTTCGCAAGACCTAACGTCATGTTGCCGGCGAACACCGTATTTCTCAGCGCCGACATTTTGTAGTAGTGACGATAAGTAGCCTGAAATCGATTGAAAGAGATGTTGCCGCCGAGCTGGCGCAACGCCAACGCATAGTCAACGCTCAGAAAACCGCCGCGCGTCGCGTCTACCTGGTTGTAACGGCATACCTCGCCGGGCTCGCCAGGTTCCTCATCTTCGCTCAGATTGCTCGACAGAAGTCCTTTCTCGCAGCGTTCTCGCGTGTCTCTCACGAAAGAAGCACCGATGCGAGCGAGCCTGACTTTGCTGTCCGGCTCGAGAATCGGCCTGACCACCAAACTCTCGAGATTAAAGAGGCGCACGTCTTCGTAACTGAAACGCCCAAAGACGATGGTGTGCGTCTTCCGGTCGAGCACGCGCTGCGTTTCCACAGTCGCAGTGAAGCGATTGATAGTCGGTTCGTTTACCTCATTCCCGAAGATGTCGATCGGATTTCCTTCCTCATCGACTCGTTGCACGATACCCATCGTTCCGCGATCGATTGCGGAACGGAAGAAACGAGTGACGGTCGAGTCACGCTGATACTCAACTGACGCAGCCAGCGGTGCGAACTGGACCTTGTTGTAACGAGCGAAACGAGGATCGAAATACTCGAGCCGCACAAGTTGCTGACGGCGGCTGGCACGAAGCCGCATCGCTCCCTGTCGCAACCGATTCATCAGATTGACGTTGCTGATCTCAAAAAGTCCGAGCGCGCCGGCGTCGGTCGAGAATCCGCCACCGTAATCCATCACATTCGGTTTCTTCTCTTCGACGTCAATGATCACGTCTCGCTGTTTGTAGCCCGAAGTGGTTTCACCCGCAGGCTCGGTGTGAATAACTACCTGCCGGTATGCGTCAGTGAGATAGAGCTCACGCTCGGCGTCGGAGATGCGATCCGCGCGAAGCACGTCGCCTTCAGCAATCGGGATCGCTCTTCGGATAGCGCGGCGTTTTGTGCGGCGTGTATTAAGGTCGCCAGTGACGCCGTTGATGATGATCTGATTGATGATGATCTTGTCGCCTTCGTCGTTGATCGCATAAACGAGCCTGACTTGCTCTTCGTCGCCCTTCTTCGGCAACTCGACTACTGAAAAATCAACGCGTGCATTGACGTAACCTTCACGCGAATAGAGCGTCGCCACTCGATCGCCATCAGCTCTCGCCTGTGACCGCGAGTAAGGCCCTCCGATCACAGTGTGCAATTCCTGCCGGATCCTGTCGTCCGTGTAGATCTTGTTTCCTTTAACTTCGACACCGGCGATGCGAGTCAGCGGACCTTCCGTCACTTGAAAAGTGATGATCAGGTCGTCGCGGTTGAGTGAAACACCCTGCAAAACGTTTACATCGACTTTGCGATAGCCGAGATCCTGCATGAATGCTTTAATCGTGCGGCGATCCTGCTCGAGCAGCGTGAGGCTCGTGTAACCACGCCCGTACCCAAGGAACGGAATCAAGCCAATCGCGTTGGCTTTCTGGGTTTTGAGATTCGCCTCGACGTCCGCAACCGACAACTTGTCGGTGCCGGTGATGCGAATGTCGCTCAGACGAAATCGCCTGCCCTGCTCGACGTCGTATTCGATCGTGATGTTGTGTCCCGTTAAGGGAACCGGGTTGAGATTCTCGCAAGTCTCCGGCGTGCCGTTAGGACCAAGGTCGGCAGGCGGGTTAGTCACCGTGCAAGTTTGCGTCACCTCCGCGAAGAAGTAACCGTCCTCCTGCAACTTGTTGCGTATGCGACGCGCGCCCTCGACGATCGCGGAGAAGTCAACGTTTCCCTCACGCTTCACCGGCAACAACTCGTGCTGCGTCTTCTCGCTAATCTCATAATTCTTGATGGCGACTGTTACCTTTGGTCCGACGACTCCCTTCAGAAGAATCCTCATCGAATTCTTCTCCGCATCTCTTTCAACTCGCGGATCGTCAAGCACCGGCGCCAGATAGCCGACGTTGATCAGCGCATCACGAACTTTCTTAACGTCATCAGCCAACGCATCGCGCGTGAATGGAACGTTGGGCTGGAGCGTGAGAGTTTGACTAACCGCAGCGTCGTCGAACCCCGCGATCTGAATATCGAAAGCCGCAACCTTGGCCTGTTCGCCGGGCGTGACTTTGTAAGTGATGTTAGTTCGCAGACCACGCGGGCCGGTTTGCTCGACCGGTTCTACTGTCGCATTGAAGTAACCGTGATCGCGCAAGTAGATCTGAATCTCATCGGCATTGCGCAGGATGATCTGTTTCGTGAGCCGGTTTCCCGACTGCACAAAATTCATGCGCGCGCGCAGTTCATCAGTCGAGATTGGCGAACCGGTAACCGGACCTGTCAGCTCAACGTGCACGTCGCCAATCTGAACCTGTCGCTGCACAACAAAACGCAGCCGCACTGGTCCAGTCTTCGGCGTTCCTTCTTCGATCACTTCAACACGGGCATTCGCAATGCGCTCGGAATCGAATAACGATTGCAGCGACTCGCGCACGCGCACTGCGGAAAACTGCGTGTTGGGTGCAACTTTGAGCAGGGCCAGAAACTCGGCCTGAGCATTCGGCTGGTTGGCAGTGCCCGGGCCTTCGAAGACGAGCTCGACCGCGCTGATCTGCCGGCCCTCGTAATCTTCGATGCGGACGTTTCGCGTCGCCTTCGCATCAACACTCGTCACGAAAAGTGAGACACAAAAAGGCACAAGAAGCACGAATCGGTTAAGAAAAGCTTTTGCGCCTTGTGTGCCTTTTTGTGGCTTAAAGAACAATCCCAACTTACCTACCCGTGCTCAGAATCTCTTCCTAAAGCGAATCTCAAAACTGAAATTATTGGTGCGAGCGCTCAGCCGTCGGGTGGAAGCCTGCTCATACTGCGCGATAAACGAAAGTCGATCGGAAACGCGATACTCGAGCGCCAGAATCTGATTTGGATCGGAAGTGACGTTCGTTGAATACGTAACCGTCACTTCCTTACTGATGCGACGTCCCAACGTGAGGCGCGCTGACGGAGTCGAGCCTGTCGTGCCGCCTATTACCGGATTGATCTCAAAACGCGTCAGACCAAAAAGCTTACTCGTCGCTTTCTGCGCCGGCGCATTGATTAGCGCATCGGTCAACAGGCTGGTTGCGGCTCCCACTCCCGACTGCGCCAGGATCGACGAGCTCGTATCGCTCGACGAGAGCTGGCCCGTAGTGATCAGCGAAACAACGTCCGCCTGTGGCAACGCCGGTTCGGAACGCACGATAGCCTGCGGCTGTGAAAGTGGGCCCGTTAGACCAACAATCACGCGATAACCTCTGATCTGCGTCTCGCCCTGAATGTTGAGAACCGGATCGGCGTTGCGACTCGGCGGCAAATCTACGAGCGCGCGAGTGATGTCGTAGCGGTCGTTGCGGAAATTCAACGTGCCGCTGGTCGCTGTGACACGTCCGGAAATGGTCGGATCGTTTACTGGTCCATCCAACTGTAGCGAAACAGAGCCGACCAGGTCGGCGAGATTGTTTCGCACTACGAGCGCATTTCGTCCCTCTACACGCAGCGCGGCAAACAACGCCGTACGCGTGAGTTCAATCTCCGCACCTTCTTCGATCGACTCGCCCCGACGCGTATTAATCAGGTCCGCGAGTTCGATGTCTTCCGTGTATTCCGCGCGGCGCAGATTTACGAGGCCGCTGATTACCTGCTCGCGCGATGAGCCGCGGATCTCAACGTCCGCATCGAGTGTCGAACGGAAATTCTCCGGGAATGGAACCGTAACAGCCTCACCACGAAGGTTGACGCGAAACGCGGAAACCGTAAATCCTTCGAGTAACGCACCGCCAGTTGCTGAAACTCGACCGCCGCCGATCGTCCCCGTAAGCGAATCGATCTGGGCCTGGTTCGCACTGAATCTCAACGACGCTTTCAAGTTAGCCACGGTCCAACGATCGTTCGCGAGCAGCACCGAGACGGAACCGTTATTGATTGCCGCCGTACCGATCACGCGCGGCGCTTCAAACGTTCCATTGATGCGGACCGCAACTTCCGCGGTGCCCGACGAGAAGAAATCGGGCGACAGGCCGTTGAGCACCCGCATATTCAGGTCGCCGTTGACATTCAGATTCTGCTTGCCGCCCGTCGCGGTCGCGAGTGTGCCGTTCAGAACAATGTTTGTGCCTGGTCCGGTAAACCTGGCTTCGTCGAGTGTGAGCTCGTTGGGAGTGAAGCGAACGGTCAATGGTGTTGTCGCACTCAGTTGAACGTCTTCAACACGGAAGCTGAGCTCACTGAAATCAGCCTTACCCGCTAACCCCGCGAACGAAAAATTGTCGTCATCGTCGATGAGATTGCCGGCAGCTTCGATCGTGCCGTTGACCCGGCCTGAAATCCGAACACCGGCGCCGGGCATCGCGATTTGGAACAGGTTGGTAAGATCCGCATTGGTCAGTGTGGTCCTGATGCTGGCCGGCAATCGCTCGCCGGATAGATCGACGCGTGCTATGACTTCCTGCGGCGCGCCCAACACACCCGTAGTCAACTTGATATCAAGTTGCTTGTTCTGCGTGCGTCCAGTGAGTGCGACGGTACCGGCCGGACGTCCATTGATCGTTACGTCACGACCTTCGCCATCGAACGTGATCTGATAAGCAGAGAAGTCAGTCATGTTGCCGATAACGTGGGCCGTAAAATCGGCGACGCCCGTGACTACCGGAAGACCGGGCCGGTTGGCAAACGCGGTAAGCCGCGCTAACTGAATTCCCTGGGCGTTGCCCTGGAAGTCGAAAGACTTGCTTTTCGTGTTGAAGTTTCCACTCGCGACGATATGACCAGCCACCAACCGAACATCAACACTCTCGACACGCACGTCAGCACCGTTAAACGTCGCGCGCGCTGTGGCTCCTTCGAGTGGTTCCCCAGCGAGCTTGCCTGGTCCAAAACGAAGATCCGCGCTGCCGCTCATCGCGTCGGGAATCCCCTTCACACTGACCGTACCGGAAAGATCCGATTGGGTGTCGGCAATAACCTGCTTGTTGCCGATGAACGACGATAGCGCGAGCAGGCTTTGAGAGTTGAAACGATCGAGCGTGGCTTCGATCTCGGCGTTGTTGTCTCCGTTGCGCGGCTTGACCAACTTGAACCGAACGCCGCCGCCGTCGCGCTCCGCCAGATTTCCATCGGGTACACGAATCTCCGCATCGTTCATCGCGATCGACGCCGTTAACGAGCCGAGCTCATTGCCGTTGACAAGCAACGATCCGATCGAAACTCTTCCATCCACGTTCGGCGAATCCAGCCGCCCGCGTATGTTTCCGTTGAATGCAAGCTGACCGGCGAGTCCGATGCCGTAAGTGCGCATCTGCTCTTCAACTTCCGGTAACAGTCCGGAAGAGATGAGCACGGTTTGCAGTTCGGCGGCGTCAGACGAGTTCAGATCGACCTGGAGATTGGAATCATTTTCAAATGAGAACCGGCCGGTCGCGGTTAACTTAGTCGCAGGCGTTTGCAGGTTAACCTGTTGAATATCGAACGTGCCTCTGTCGGCACGCATCGCGACTTCGCCCGTGATCGGAATTCTGTCGGCGCCGGTCTCTCCTGCTTCCGCAGTCAGGTGTGTCGTCACCGTGCCTGATGCGAGTTTGTAGTTGGTGCCGGGAAACGTCAGATCGACTCTGCCCGTGGCGCGGCCTGCGAGTGGAACGGCGCTACCCGCGAGAGCAGTGAGTGGACCGGAGATCTCCACGTTGTTGAAGTCGGCAGCAACCTGCGACGAGCCGCCTCTGCCAATCGCGACGCGAGCGTTTCCAGTCGCGCGACCATTAAAAACATCGGCGGTAAAGTTGTTGAACTGGATCTCGCGATTCGTAGCAACAACATGCGCGCGCGCCTGGCCCATGTTCATACTTCCCAACACGCCGCCACCGATACTCAGATCGGCCGATGCTCGATAACTTCCCGAAGGCTCAACTATAAACACAGGCTTCGCGAGTTTGACGTTCTCAGCCTGACCGTCCGCAATCTTGACTGTTCCGGCATCGATATCGGCAGTCGAACCCTCGATGCGTCGATTGCGAACTGATAGTCGCACACCGGCGATGTTGAGATTGCCAATCTCCGCACCCGCCGCACTGGTCGCTCCAACCTGCACATCCTTCACGACAACGCTCGTGACGCCGCCGCGATCTTCGAGCGTGATGTTGTTAGCCGTTACTCCTTTGACTGTGGCGCCCGATGCGGTGATGTTTCCAGCTTTGACGGTCGCAATCGATCCGGTAGTCACGTCGTTTTGCTTGCGGATTGCCAGGTTTGACGCGGTGATGCCGTTTACTTTCGCGCCCGAAGCGGCGAGGCCATTTGCGGTGAACTGGCTCGATGAAGCACTCAAGACTCCGTTGCTCATCTCGGCGCGTGCATCGTGGAGAATCAAGCCCGTTATCGTGGTGCCGTAACTTTTCTCAGCAACCGCGCGCAACTCGCCGACCCAGCGAAAGTCTGTGCCCGTGCCCATCACATTGCCTGCCAGTTGCAGTGTATCGAGTTGAAAGTCGCCGGCGTTGAGCAGGTCAGCCACAGCCTTGCCGTTGATGTCGTAACTCCGGCCGTTAACTGAGCCATTCGCACTGACATTCAGCCCCTGCAAACGCAGGTTGTCGGCTGCGAGCGCGTCCGACTTGATCTCACCGTTAATTTTGAACTGATCTCCCTCGCCTGTGAGCGTGCCGGTGAAATTGCCGGCGCCACGCACAGCAGTTTTTGACTGGAACGTGTCGGAGAGTTGCGTGAGATCAACGGTTGAGTTGACGTTCATCGTGTAATGAAGCGCGCGCCAGTCGTCCATCACACCGTCAAGCCGCGCTTCCGCAACGGGCGACTTCAACGTCAACTCCTGAATTTCGGCACGCTCCTGATTAAACCGGCCGCGTGCCTGCACGTCGATGTTGTTGATGTCGCGGCCGTCGTAAGTAAACGTTGAATTCGAGACCGAAAAATTGACGGTGGTCATGCGCGTGCCGATGGGCACATTCGGATCGTCCGGAATCACAGAGGCCTGGAGGTTTCGAGCTTGCCCCGAGATGTCGTGACGCGCGTCGCCGTAGTGGACCACGCCCTTTTCGATTTCGATTGTAGCGGCAGCGTAGGCAAAGAGAATGCGCCGGTTTGGTTCGGGTGGCGGGATATGGACGTTATGGAAGTTGGAGCGCCCCTGGTCGTCGAACGTAACCCAAAGCTCCAGGCCCTCCATCTTCAAATCCCGGAGATTGATATTGCGTTGCAGGTTCAAGGCATAAAGATCTTCGATCTTGATCGTCGCCAGTATGCGATCGATCTTTCCGAGTCGCTCGCCTGTCTGCGAGTCGTAAAGCTCGACACCCTTCATCTCGACAGTGTTGGGTGGGAAGGTGGCGTGAAAGTCGTTAATCTCGGCGCGAATGCCGTAGTTGGCAAACGTATTTTTTATCTGACCCGCGACGTAACGGTCGACAAAACCGAGCCGGAACAAAAACAGGACCAGCAGGATCAACAACAGCGCGCCGCCGCCAACGATCATGGCCGCCAAAACCGCATGACGGCGCGTGAAATAACGCCAACGCTTTCTTATGGCAGGCTTCTTCTCTGCACTCATAACCTTACAGCCACAGCGCGATTCGGGGACGCTGAATTCTAGAGGGGAGATGAAAGAGCCACAAAAAGGCAACAGGAGTCACAAAGATCTTCTTGTGCGTATAAGCGCCTATTGCTGACAAACCTCATCCAGGTTTCGCGGTTGGCCTAGCGGCACATTGCCAACCACTGAGAGCTCAAATCCTTCAAGCGCTGCTACTTTGGGGGGATGATTCGAAAGCAGTAGTATTTTGCGCAACCCGAGGTCGTGGAGAATCTGCGCCCCGACGCCGTAGTCGCGATCGATTCCGTAACCTGTCTCTAAACTCGCATCTCGTTTATTGAGACCACGCTCCTGCATGACGTTATAAGTACGCAATTGATTGACCAGATCCAAACTATGCTCTCGCTGGCGCAGGTATAGGACCACGCCGCGCGCTGCCGCCGCGATCTTCTCGAGGGCTGTGTGAAGTTGAAAACCTGTGTCGTCGATCAACGATCCAAACATGTCGCAGGTGACGTTTTCGGTGTGAACACGAACGAGGACCGGCTCGTCAGTCCTGACATTTCCCATCACCATCGCCAGATGAACGTCGCCATTAATGACGTTCTCGTACGCGATTGCGCGAAAGCGACCGTAAACCGTCGGCAGATCAGTTTCGACTACAGGCCGCACGAGCATTTCCTTGCGGATGCGATACCTGACAAGTTCCGCGACGCTGATCATCTTTAGACCATGTTGCGAGGCGAACATTTCGAGCTGAGGCAGACGCGACATCGTGCCGTCTTCGTTCATGATCTCGCAGATCACACCCGCCGGATACAAGCCTGCGATTCGCGCTACGTCGACGCTTGCTTCAGTCTGTCCGGGACGGACCAGAACACCGCCGCTCTTTGCGCGCAGAGGGAAGATGTGACCGGGACGCGCGAGATCCTGCGGGCGCGAATGCGGATCGACGGCTACCAGAATGGTTGTGGCCCGATCGGCCGCCGAGATTCCGGTCGTGATACCGCGACGCGCATCGATGGAAACTGTGAATGCAGTGCCGAGATATGAGGTGTTGTCGGCGACCTGTGTAGTCAGGTGAAGCTCGTCACAACGCTCCTCGGTTAGTGGCAGACAGATCAGGCCGCGCGCATGCCGGGCCATGAAGTTGATGATTTCCGGCGTGACCTTCTCGGCGGCACAGACCAGATCGCCCTCGTTTTCGCGATCTTCGTCGTCAACAATGATGATCATGCGACCGTCGCGGATGTCGGCAACGGCCTCTTCGATGGATGCTAAAGCCACGGCGCAATGTTAACCGAAAAGGATGATTTTCAGCCATCCGTGGCAAGTAATTTCTCGACGTACTTGCCGATGATATCGACCTCGATGTTGACCGGGTCGCCCGGTTTCAGGTGGGAGAGGTTGGTGACTTCCCAGGTCTTCGGGATGATGGCGATCTCGAAGTGATCGTCAGTCAGGCCTGCAATCGTCAAACTAATCCCCTCGACAGCGACGGAACCCTTAAAAACGAGGTAACGCGCGATCTCTTTCGGATAGGCGACTCTGACGGTCCACGACTCACCGTGATTCTCGACAGCGAGGAACTGCCCGCGCGCATCGACGTGCCCCTGGACGATGTGACCGCCCAGGCGCGTCGCTGGAGTGACAGCACGTTCGAGGTTCACTGGCGCGCCGGGTTTGAGACTGCCAAGCGTCGAACGCTGCAACGTCTCGCGTGAGACGTCTGCCGCAAACGAATCGGGCTCGATGTCGAGCGCCGTCAGACAGACGCCGTTCACCGAGATCGAATCGCCGTGATTCGTGCCCTCGGTAACAACGTGCGCACTGATGATTAGCCGCGCATTCTCGCCACGCTCTTCGATACTCCGCACGCTTCCCAGCTCTTCAATTATGCCGGTGAACATAAGTCATCATTTCTGCGAATACTTGATCGATATCCTTCCCTGTCGAATCAATCACGATTGCATCGTCAGCAACCTTCAAAGGCGAATCAGCGCGAGTCGAGTCGCGCCGGTCGCGCTCGATCATGTCGGCGAGGGTCTCCGCATACGATCCGCTCTGATCTTCCCGGTAACGACGCTCAGCACGTTCCTCCGGCACGGCGGTGAGAAAGAACTTGATGTCGGCGTCCGGAAAAACAACCGTGCCGATATCACGTCCGTTCAGCACTGCTCCACGTTTGCCCATCGCACGTTGTCGCTCGACCATCGCCCGCCTCACGCCGGGAATGGTGGAAACGATCGACGACATCTCCGTCACGCTTTCGCTGCGAATCTGTTCGGTGACGTCGCGCCCATCGAGTAAAACGCACAACGAGTCGGGATCGCCTTCAAGATCGATCTCGATCCGATCGGCCAAAGCGATGACAGACTCTTTGTCGTTTGGATCCGCGTCGGCTTTTATTACGGCGAGCGCCACGGCGCGATACATCGAGCCCGTATCTATATACAGGAGCTTCAACGCACGCGCGAGCATGCGCCCCAGGGTGGATTTACCAGAACCTGATGGACCGTCAATCGCGATGATCATCTACACAAATGCCGCGAACACTTCATTTGATAACAGAGCGCCGGTGCGAGTCAGTCTAATCAAATCACCATCAAACTCAAGCAAGCCGGCTTTGTGAAAACGATCGAGATCGGCGGCGTGCGCTTCGCGCAGATCCACTCCGAACGATTCGTGATAGCGACGCGCGTCGACGCCTCGCATCATTCGCATGCCGAGAAACAATGCTTCCGCACGCACGTCACTCTCACTCAGCTCCTGCTCATCGACGACCGGAGAATTGCCGTTCTCAATCGTCTCGACGTATTTCAAAACGTTGCGATGATTGGACCAACGCCGCGTTCTTCCGTCGTATGAGTGGGCCGAACAGCCAAAACCGTAATACGGCGCCCCGGTCCAATATTTGACGTTATGGCGCGAGTGAAAACCAGGCCGGCAGAGATTTGAGATCTCGTAGTGCTCGTAACCGGCTTCACAGGCCTCGTCGAGCATCCACTGATACATCACGCCTGCGAGATCGTCGTCAGGAACGGGTTGCAAACCGCGGCGGATGTGTTCGGCCAACGGCGTGCCGGAATGGACCTCCAGTAAGTAGAAAGAGAGATGCTCGGGATGTAGATCAAGAGCTTGTTTGATATTGCGTTGCCAAACGGCGAGTGTCTGGCCCGGCAAGCCTGCGATCAGATCGAAGCTGATGTTGCTGAAGCCGGCGCTGCGCAGATCTTTAAAGGTCTTCAATGCGTCGGCGGCGGTATGCGAGCGGCCGAGTTTTGCGAGTTCGCGATCGTCGAATGTTTGCGCGCCGAAGCTGGCCCGGTTGATTCCGAGGCTGCGAAAGGCCTCGAGTTTCTCACGCGTGACGCTGCCGGGATTTATTTCGAGCGTGATTTCAGAAGCCGGATCGATCTCAAACTGCTGCGATAACGTTGCAAGAATGTGGTCCAACTGTGCCGGCGCAAGCAGAGATGGCGTGCCGCCGCCGAAATAGATCGTATCGACATTCGCGACGGGGTGCCGCGACGTTCTTATCTCTTCGATCAACGCCGTAACGTAACGCTCAGCAAGTTCACTCTCGTAGAGACCCGTAGCGAAGTCGCAGTAGGAACAACGCGAGCTACAAAATGGAATATGAACGTAGAGGCCTGCGGCTGTCATTGATCGCCGAAATAATACCATGCGTGTGTACTATTTCATTTCCGGGCGTATTGTTTGACAACTCTCTTTTCCACTTAATTTACGTATAAATCCCATTTACACGCGTCTCGACGAATTGGCACGAGTGTTGATTAATTCAAAAGCGGCTATCAATCATCGAGCAAATGGGAGGAAGAAAGATGGCAGACGACAGAATGAAGAACGATGATCTCCAGCGAAACATGGGCGCTGGCGACAAGGGCCAAAATTATGGTGGTCAGCAATCACCAGGTAGAGCCGGTCAGGGCGGTCTTGGCGGCGAACAAGCCGGACAACATGCCGGTGGCCAGAAGAGTGGTGGTCAGCAAGGTGGTGGTCAGTTCGGTGGCCAAAAAGGAGCCATGGAAGAAGACGATGAAGATTTCGGCGCCGGTAGGACCGGACAGACCGGAGGTCAGAATCGCTAGTTAAAACAACTCTCTTCTTTTCTGCTTTGAGCACGGACGTTGACGCGCCCGTGCTCCTTTTTTATTTAATCCTGCGCGTACTGCCGTCACCGCTAATCGATCTGCTCATACTGCGTGCAACACGTTCCGCTTCGCCAAATGCACGTAACAGATTTTCACCAAGTATCTTCCTGATATCTCTTTCACTGTACCCGCGTTTGAGTAGTTCGTAAGTGATGTTCGGCACCATCGAAACGTCCTGCGCGCCTTCGGGCATATCGTTGGCGCCGTCAAAGTCAGCACCGATGCCGACGTGATCGATACCCGCAACCTTCACGATGTGATCTATGTGATCGATCAACTTCGAGATCGGCAACGGCGGCAACGGATTCGCCGCTTCAAGCTTATCACTCTCTTCCGCACGCCGCTCGGGATCGTCTTTGTACTTTTTATCAATCGCGGCTTGTTGTGATTTCAGTCGCTCATCGCGTGCCGCGCTTTGCGGCGACACGGTATTCGTGTCAACAAACACGCTGTAAAAGTTTACCTGGACCACGCCGCCATTCTTTGCGATTCGCTTCAGCAGATCGTCAGGGATGTTTCGCGGGACGTTGCTGAGCGCGCGTGCAGACGAATGTGAAGCGATGATCGGCGCTTTCGAGGCATCAAGCGCGTCGCTCATCGTCTCGTCAGAGACGTGCGACACGTCGATCATCATGCCCAGACGGTTCATCTCACGCACGACTTCCTTGCCGAAGTCGCTCAGGCCGTGATGTTTCTTTTCACCGCGACCGGCGTCGGCCCAGTTGTTGGTGTTGTTCCACGTGAGCGTCATGTAACGAACGCCAAGCCGGTAGAACTCACGCAAGGTTGGCAGCGAGTCTTCAATTGCATGGCCGCCTTCGATCCCCATCAGCGCCGCAATCTTGCCTTGTCGCTTAGCCCGGCGAATGTCGGCAACTGAAGTGGCAAGCATCAGATCGCGCGGATGGCGTTCCACTGCACGATAAACCGAATCGATCATGTCTAACGTGCGACGCGCCGAACCGCCGTGCTCGACGTACCACGGCTTGACGTAAAGTGAAAAGAACTCCGCGGTCAGTCCGCCCTTCTTCATCCGCTCGATATTGGTGCGGTACGGAGTCGGAGGCGTGCCGCTCAGATCGAAATCATCGTTGGTCATGGGCGTCGTGACGTCGTTGTGTGTGTCGATCACGATCGCGCGGCGATGAATCTGGAGCGCGCGCTGCCAGAGTCGCTCGTCACGCGTTTGGGCAGCCGTTGAAAAAGAGAGCAGATAAAGTAAAACAAAAGCAGATAACTTTCGGGATCTCATCGATTCACCTTTCATTTGTAGTTATCGGGATAGATAATTCAAGCTACTAAGCTAGAACAAGTCAGGAAGAGGGGCTTGCCCCCGCTCTATGAATCCTCTGATCAGCGGGGGCAAGCCCCTCTTCCTGACTTGTTCTATTCCACCTAACTTGCTTTTTCTTTTCATGCTTGTTCTTGAGAGACTGATTGCGCCTTTGCGCGAACATTATTTCGCATTATCATCAAGCCTCATGTCAATCCTGATTGCCGAAGATAACATGGCCCAGCGCCATTACCTCCGCGAGATTCTCGAAAAGGAGTTTCCCACACACGTTCCGGTATTCGAGGCCGGCGACGGTGAAGAGACTGTGAAGATCGCGCTCAACGAGAAGCCTGACGTCTGCATCCTCGACATCCAGATGCCAAAGCTCTCGGGGGTGAAAGCCGCACGCGCCATCTGGCGCGACTTCCCGACCGCGCGCATCATCTTCTGGACACAGTTTCCTCACGAGATCTACATCAACGAGATCCGAAAGATTGTGAAGTCAGTCGATCCGCCACCGGCTTACGGGTTCATTCACAAGAACAATCCCGAATCGCGCTTCCTGCGTTTTGTCGCCGCCGTGCTCGAAGACGGCGCCGACATGATCGATCCGGCGTTCAAAGATTCGTTCAAGCGGCCACTGTTGACGGAGTTTGAGGCTGAAGCGCTCTACTACCTCGCACTCGGTCTTTCCAACTGGGCCATCGCACGCAAGTGTTCCTTGAGTCTGCGCGGAGTCGAAAGCAGGCTCGCGACGCTTTATGAAAAACTCTTCGTGTCGGTAGCAGAAGGAACTGATCAGGAAGCGTACGAGAAACTCGCTTACAACATTCGCACGCGCGCGTTTTTCGAAGCGCTGCGTCGCGGGTTGTTGAATAGCGATGAGCTCGAGAAGGCCGCTAACGATCTCGAAGCGTGGCTGCAGAAGGATCAGAAACGTTTCAACGAAGAACAGAAACGAGAACTCGCTTCTTCGAAGAAGAAATGAGGCCGCGAAAAGGCACAAAATTCACAAAACGCAGCAAGAGAATTATTTGTGCGTTTTGTGCCTTTTTGTGGCTGATAATTCTGTTTTCGCTTTTGGTAGCGCAGACGGGTGAACCGTCGCCGCAACCATCACCGTCCCCTTCTCCTTCACCATCTCCGTCACCGTCGCCAACACCGATCACCGGTTTACACCAGTGGGGCGCAGTCACGCTCTTTCACGGCCTGCCATCGGATCGCGTGCGTGCGATTGCACAGACGCCTGACGGCGCGCTGTGGTTCGGCACTGAAACCGGTCTCGCAAAATTCGACGGACGCCGAACGCAAACCATCAACGATCCCGCACTGCCTGCAGGCCGCATCCTCTCGTTGCAAACTGATAAGAACGGCGCGATGTGGATCGGCACCGAAGCGGGCGCGACGCGTTTGTATGGCAGTGAGTTCATCAAAGTAAACGAGACTAGCGGGCAGACGATTACCGCCATCACCAACGATCCGTCGGGCTCGGTGCTGATGACCACCGAAAAGGGCCGCGTCTATGAATGTCGTGCACGTGTTGTCGCCAGTGTCATCTCGTCCGGTATCACTAACAGTGAAACGACTACCGTTAACCGTACCGTGATCGACACGCGCGAGCTCCTGAATCAACCACTCAAGAGCAATGATCGCGATCATCCCGATCCTGTGGCAATCACGAGTATCGCTGCCGCTAACGGTCACACATTTATCGGCACGTCGAGTCGCGGCGTCCTTGAGATCGCGAACGGCGCCGGAAAAGAAATTCAGATAAAGCCCGTTGTTTACTTTATTAATGCTCTCGAGACTGACCAGGAAGGCAAACTCTGGGCAGGCTCGCGCGCCAAAAAAGAAGAGCCGGGGACCTTTTCAGGCAACGAATCGGCCGGCCTCAAACGTCACGAAGCGCCGACTGGTCCGGTGATGGTTTTGAAGCTGATCGGCGACGAAATGTGGGCGGGCACTGACGGTCGCGGTGTGTTTCGCATTTCGCAAACAAAGGTGCAGCGCTTTACTTTTGACGGCACGGCGGGCGGGCTGCGTTCCGATCATG
Source organism: Acidobacteriota bacterium (assembly GCA_046730735.1). Lineage (GTDB taxonomy): Bacteria > Acidobacteriota > Blastocatellia > Pyrinomonadales > Pyrinomonadaceae > PSRF01. The sequence continues at coordinate 21,181 of JBKPJP010000042.1, forward strand.
TCTACGCGATCTTCGTCGATCGCGAGGGTGTTATCTGGTTCGGAACGGATCGCGGCGTGTGTCGCTATGATCCTCACGCGCCACGCATCGAGTCGATCGGCGACAACGGCGACACTAATTACGTCAGATCACTTTATCAGACCAGCGGCGGCAGAAGTGTGGCGGGCACGAATCGCGGGCTCTTTGTTTACGACGACGAAACGTCAACCTGGAATTCCGTCGCCGCGCTCGGCCGCAACACGATTTACGCCATCGCGGAAGACAAGTCACAACGATTGCTAGTCGCTGCGGCCAGTGGTCTTTATCTCGCGCCGAAACAAGCTGCTCGTCTCGAAGATCAAGCCTTCACACGCGTTGAAACCGGATCTGGAAGCGTGGATGCGGCGGGAAGTGTGCGTGCGATCACTCAGTTTCATGGCGCCGCGTATTTCGCAGTGTTTGGTCGCGGGGTCGAGCGCATGGATGGAGGCCGCAGCAGTGTTAGTTGGCCCAACGCGCCTGGCAGTGCGCGGGAAGTGTTGAGTTTACTTGCTGACGGTGAAGAGCGTCTTTTGATCGGCACGAATAGAGACGGCGTGTTTGCATCCGATGGGAAAACGATTCGCGAGGAACCGGCGTTTGCGACTCTTAAAGGTTCGTCCGTGAGATCGATGGCGCGAACACCTGACGGGTCACTCTGGTTCGGCACCGCTTCGGGAATCTCTCTCTGCAAAGACGGGACTTGCAACCTCATCGTTCCAAACATCGACGCTCGTGTTCTCCTCGCGATTCAGTCAGAGAAGACAAATGAGATCTGGTGCGGCACGCGTGGCAATGGCCTGCTGCGCATCCTGCTCGATCCGGTAGTTGGACCAATCGTTTCCGAGCTCGATTCCGAACAAGGCTTGCCCTCGCAAAACGTTTTTGCCGTGACGCCGCAGCGCAAGGCGGACGGCAGTGAAGTCGTGTTGATAGGTACTAGTCGCGGCGTGGCGCGTTATGAGCCGGGCAGACTCGAGCCATCGTTGTCTGTGACGCGCCTCCTGAGTAAACGAGTACACGCGCCCGCGGAGTTGCAAGCAGGTCTCAATCTGGAATACCCGCAGAACAGTTTGCTGCTCGACGTGACCGCGATCAGCAGCCGCACCTTTCCGGAGCAGTTTCAATACGCGTTTACGTTGATCGACAGTAAGGGTCAGTCGATCAAGCAGAAACTGTCGCGCGAGTCGCAGTTCACGATGGAGGGTTTGAAGCCCGGCACGTACACGGTGACGGCGCGCGCGTTTACGAAGGACCTGACCTCTTCAGAGCCTCTGAGTTTTTCGTTCACCGTGGCGAAGGCGCCTTTCCCGTGGACCTCGACCGCACTCGCGATCCTGCTCGCGCTCGCGTTGCTGGCGCTGCTGTGGGCCATACTCGAGCGACGAAGAATCGTGGCCACCAGTGCAGCCCTCGTCGATGCGAACCGCGAACTCGCGGATGCGCGGCTCAACCTCGCTAACGAAGCCGAACGAGAGCGACGTCGAATCGCACGCGACCTGCACGACCAGACGCTCGCGGATCTTCGTCACCTCGCTTTGTTGACCGACCAGATCAAGACCAACGGCGAGGCAAATCCGAGCACGGCGTTACGTAGTGAGATCGAAGTGATTTCACAGGAAGTCAGACGTATATGTGAAGACCTGAGTCCGTCGGTGTTGCAGAACGTCGGTTTTGCGGCGGCGCTCGAGTTTGCTTTGTCGCATGCAGTCCAGGACGCGCCGCCCGAGAAGCGGTTTGTCTACGAGTTTCACTGTGACGACGCGATTGAAGAACGAAGCGACCTCGCACCGAGCGTGCAGATGCAGATCTATCGCATCGTACAGGAAGCAGTGAACAACATCTGGCGTCACGCCGAGGCCACGGAAGTGAAGATGTTTGTCACGAATTCAAACGAAGGCGATTTCTCGTTGAAGATCGAAGACAACGGCAAGCCGTTTCAATCGCAGCAAACGAACTCCGAAGGGCGCGGGCTCGCAAACATGCGGGCACGGGCAGGTCTCATTGATGCGCGAATCTCGTGGGAACCGCGCGAAGGCGGCGGAACAGTGTTTACTTTAACGAGGGCGGCAACGGCGAATGCACGAGTTTCTTAACATCAGTTCGGAAGTCGCTCACGCGATTAGTAAACGACGCCCGGTGGTCGCACTCGAATCGACTGTAATTGCGCACGGCTTGCCACGTCCGCAGAATTTAGAAACTGCACACCGGCTTCAGGAAGTTGTTCGTGAATCCGGTGCGGTGCCAGCGACTATTGCGATCATCGGCGGCAAGTTAAGTGTCGGACTCTGCGACGATGAGATCGCCCTGCTCGCTGAGAAAAGCGACATCCGCAAGATCAGCACGCGCGACATTCCCGTGGCTGTCGCACAAGGCTGTAATGGCGCCACGACGGTTGCATCAACTACGTGGATTGCCCATCGTGCGGGTATCAAAGTGTTCGCGACGGGGGGAATCGGTGGCGTTCACCGCGGCTCGCTTCCTGATATTTCCGCCGACCTGCCTGAACTCGCGCGCACACCGATCGTTGTTGTTTGTTCGGGCGCAAAGATTGTTCTCGATCTGCCTGCGACTCGTGAGTGGCTCGAAACCCATGCCGTTACAGTAGTGGGTTATCAGTGTGACGAGTTGCCGGCGTTCTATTCGCGCGCGAGTGGTCTGCGAGTTGATGTGCGTGCAGACGATGCTGTGACGGTTGCGAACATTTTTAGTGCGCAGCAAAAACTTGGTATCGAGTCAGCGCTGTTGTTGGGCGTGCCGGTGCCTGCGAAGTTTGAAGTTCCTGCGGAAGAGCTACAAGTTGTATTAACGACGGCTTTGGAAGATGCGGAGTGGAAAGGCGTCACTGGACCTGAGTTGACACCGTTTCTGCTGCGACAGATGGCCGAGCGCAGTGGTGGTGCGACATTACGCGCAAACGTGGCGCTGCTTGAGAACAACGCGCGCGTGGCGGCTGCGATTGCGAGCGCAATCGGTTAGTTGTACTCTTTAGCCACCCCATAAAGCTTAGTTAATTCTTTAGGAGGATCCCATGGCGGACGATAACAAGTGCAAGAATCCGAGTTGTACGTGTGCACCGCAACCAGGTGGCAAGTATTGCAGTGCTTCGTGTGAAGGTACGGGTGATACGATCGAGCTCGATTGCGATTGCGGGCACGATGAATGCGGAGGCAACTTTTAGCCACAGATTCACACGGATTAACGCGGATAAATTCACATCCGCGTTAATCTGTGAAATTCCGCGGCGAGCTTCGGACCAGTTCCCTCATCCTCATGTTTGAAGAAGACATAAGTATCCTTCCACTTCTGTGCCTTGATCCATTTGCTCCACTGCTTGAGATCCGATTCTGAATATTTGACCCGACGTAAACGCACATAGCCCCAATCCGCAGTCTTATCGATGTGGGTCACCGGCATCTCGTCTCGATCGGAAATACAAAGCACACGGTTCTGACTGCGCAGCAACGCCAACACGTCGTCGTCGAACCAGCTCGGATGTCGAAACTCAAAAACGGCAGGTGTGTCTGCCGGTAATCCTTTCAGGAATATCTCCAGCCGCTTGAGATCTTTTTCAAAGTCTTCCGGCATTCGAAACAGCACGGCAGCCAAACGATCTTCAAACGCGGACATTGCGTTGAGCATGGTTCGAGTAGCGGGCGCCGAGTCTTTCAGTCGTCTGAAGTGGGTGATTCCCTGCGAGGCCTTTGCGGAGAAACGAAAGTCTTTCGGTGCCTGCGCTTTCCAGCTCTCAATCATTTCCGGTTTCGGCAGACGATAGAACGTGTTGTTCAACTCGACGGCTTTAAAGCGTTCGGCGTAGTACGAAAGCATGTCTTTGGGTGAGACGTTTGCCGGATAAAACTTTCCCTTCCATTCCTTGTAACTATACCCG
>JBKPJP010000043.1:0-6298 GCA_046730735.1 Acidobacteriota bacterium
CGAACAAAAGGCAAGCGCGACGTTAAGTTGCTTCAAGGTTCCGACGGCCGGTGACTAAACTTCCGCGCCCCCATATTTACGGAGGTAAAGATGCTCAGAATAGGAAAGAATGCCAAAGATCAGGAAGATAACGACCACCACACCACTCAAAGACCCGAGGTTCCTGATTATTCCACCCCCAAAACCTACCCGTCGTACCAACCAGTCAGCGCTGAAACCAAACCGGCAGTCGAGGCGACCCCGTCCGCTGCCAGTTCACGCGCGATGACGGAGAGCGAAACCCTGGCCAGAGATATAAAAGAAGGTACGCTCAGTGGTTTCGTGGGAGGCGGTACAGTAGTCACCGGCGAAACTAATTTTAAAGCCATGATGAGAATTGACGGACACATGTCCGGCCGCGTCAATTCCTCGAGCGGTACGCTCATCGTGGGTGCAAATGGTAAGGTTGACGCGAACATCGAAGTTGCCGTGGCAATTATTCACGGAACCATCAACGGCGACATCATCGCGACCCAACGTCTCGAACTCGGTCGCGCCGCGAAGGTAAACGGCAACATTCAGACCCCGTCGCTGGTTATCGAACAGGGCGCCGTGTTTGAAGGTAGCTGCAAGATGTTGCAGATGACCGCCGCTGCCGACAAGGCGAAGAAGGACAAGAGGGACGACCAGCCGCTCGACACCTCGCGGATGAAGCCAATCCCCGCGGACGCCGGCGCGAAGTCGACTGACATTCCGGCCGCGACTAACGTCGTCAACTAAGCGATTCACAGGATGTGCTATAAGGGTGGTCCGATTGGGCCACCCTTTTTCTTTCTCTGTGTCCTCTGCGTATCTCCGCGCTCTCTGCGTTGAAAGGGTATTTTGAACGCAGAGGCCACAGAGGTACGCAGAGAACGCAGAGAAAACTTGCTATGATTCACACCTCTATGGCCAACAAAATAACTGCCGCCTTGATCGTCTGCCTGCTACTGGCCGCGACAGGTCTCGCCCAGAAGCAGCTAACCCACCTGCCGATTCAGGTCATCATCACCCAAGCTGAAGATGAGCGTCGCTGGAGCGACGATCTGATGCACCTGCTTGCGAACCAGAGTCCTGTAGTTCGAAAACGCGCGGCACTTGCCGCGGGACGAATCGGAGACGAAGGGGCAGTACGGTCGCTCACGCATGTCCTTGAGCGTGACGCTGACACGAGCGTTCGCGCGATGGCCGCTTTTGCGCTCGGCGAGATTGAGTCTGAAACAGCCGCTAACGCATTGATTGCAGTACTGAGGAACACGAGCGCGCCGGTTGAAATCAGAGCGAGGGCGGTGGAGGCTCTCGGCAAGATCGCAGCCGCGTTGCCGCGCGAACAGGAAGCACGTCAACGCGAACTCAGCGCAGCGATTCTCGATGCATTGAAGTTTGAACTGGGCCATACAACAAAAGACACGTCAGTCGCGTTGCTCAGCTTGACCGCCGCTCTGCGCTCGCGACCACCGGACGCAGGCCCAACCATCGCGAAATTCCTGGCCAATCCGAACCCGCGTGTTCGCGCGGACGCAGCCAACGCCCTCGCACGCCTGCGATTAAAAGATGGCCTCGAACAGTTACGAAAGTTAACATCAGACGTCGATCCGATCGTACGCGCGAATGCGCTTCGTGTGCTTGGAATCGCCGAAGACAAACAGTCGTACGACACCCTTTTGTCTCACGCCCTTAACGACAAAGATTCACGCGTGAGAGTGAACGCGATCCGCGCACTCGCTTCGCTGAAGGATCCACGCGCGGCCGAACCATTGCTCAAACGCGGCCAGTCTATTTCTGAACAAAACGAGGTCCTCGAAATCGCGACCACACTCGGTCGTCTGCTGGCCCAACAAGACAATCAGGCGGCGGTCGCGTGGCTTCGCAAACTCAACGAATCGCTGAATCACACGGCCCCCGAAGTCGATCTCGCTTTTGTACGGATTGCGCCCGCGACTTATCTGGCGGACCTCGGAAAGCGCAAAGTTCAGGAGACAATCCTGCTCAACTGGCGCGCCGCCGCCGGTATCGCGAATGGTCTCGGCGAAGTCGCCGCTCTGCCCGCATCAGTAACAAACAAATCCGAGCTTGCCGAAACCGCCCAAAACCTTCTGCGCGCGATGCTCGATTACCGCAACTCCGGTCTCAACATAAACACGCTCGTTGCTGTCCACTCGGAGTACGCCATACCTGACGTGCTACGCGCTCTCGCCGCGTTCAAGCCACAGGATCTGGCAAGCGTCGCGCGCGCACAGCTCAACGAGAGCGATGTCATCATCCGCAGCACCGCGGCAGATCTTCTGGGCGACCTGCCGCCTTCCGAAGAGAACACTCGGGCGCTGATAGCCGCATGGCCACAGGCCGCCAACGACACGCTCAACGACGCCGCTTTATCGATCCTCGACGCGCTCGGAAAACAGAAGAGCACGGCGGCAAACAACCAGATCAAAGAGGCGCTCAAGTCAGGCGATGCCCTCGTCAGACGCAGGGCTGTCACCATCTTGAAAACAAACGGCGTCGGAGATTTCACTTCGCAAATCGGCACCGTACACACGCGCAACACCCTCGCCGATTACAACCGCGCGCTCGGCCGCATGGGGAAGAATGTGCGGGCTGTCGTGACTACCAGCAAAGGTTCGTTTACTATTGAACTTCTCCCCGAAGCGGCCCCCCTTACCGTCGACAACTTCGTTCAACTTGCCCAACGCGATTATTTTCGAAACGTCACCATTCATCGGGTCGTGCCGAATTTCGTGATTCAGGATGGGGATCCAAGGGGCGATGGCAACGGCGGGCCGGGCTACACGATCCGCTGCGAGATCAACCAGGTGCCTTACGATCGCGCGGCAGTGGGCATGGCGCTTTCGGGCAAGGACACAGGCGGATCGCAGTGGTTTGTCACACATTCGCCGCAACCGCACCTCGACGGCGGTTACACAGTCTTCGGCCGGGTCGTAGCGGGAATGGACGTGGTCGACAAGATCGTGCGCGGCGACGTTGTTGAGTCAATCGTGATCAGGCAGGGCGCCGGCCGCAGCCGTAAGCGTTAGTAGTAGACATGTCAGCAACTGGAATTGAACAACTTAGAATAGAACAAGTCAGGAAGAGGGGCTTGCCCCCGCTCTTCGGAAAGCGGGGGCAAGCCCCTCTTCCTGACTTGTTCAAGCTAGAGATCCTATTTCTCTCTGTGCTGGTTGTTTGCGTAGCGGCCACATACCACGCAATCAACGCTCAAACTCGGCCGCACCAAGCTGAGAGACATTTCTACAAGATCGACCTCAAAATCGATTTTGAAAACCTGACTTACACCGGCACGGAACGAGTGCGTTGGATAAATCGCGGTGAAAAGCCGACCTCGATAATCTATTTCCACCTTTATCCAAACCTGCGCTCGGGCGACCAGCCATTTCTGGATTCCGACGAACCGCGCATCGACATCGTCGAAGTTCGCGGCGGTGCAGGCGACGCACCGCTCTTTTCGTCGCTCGACGATCAGGGCACAACACTCCGCATCAACTTGCGCGAGCAGGTCGCACCTGAAGCAACCGCGGAAGTCGTGATCAAGTTCAAAGGCGCCGTTCCCGAGATCGATCGCGACGAAACCAGCCTGACCACACACGTCGTGAAGCAGGTCAGCGCCGCTTTGCAGAGTGACCGCGAAACGCGACGCGCTCGCGATATCAACTTTCGCTGTCGCGGCGTGATGCTGCTCGGCGCTGCTTATCCGGTGCTGGCAGTTCACGATGGCGATGAGTGGCGACGCAAAGTCGAGCCATCAGTCGGCGACTTTGTCTTCAACGAAGCCGCGGATTACGAAGTCAGCGTCGCGATCAACCAGGGCGTTGAACTATTTACCTCAGGTACAGAAACGGGCTCACGGAACGAAAAGACCGGACAAACTTTTTCCGGCTCTGCGTTGCGCGATTTCGCAATTCTCGCCGGACGCGGCTTGCGCAGTGAACACACCGAAATACAAGGCATCGACGTCAGATCGATCTACCTAGCGGAACACGAACGTGTCGGGAAACGCGCCCTCACGGTTGCTGCCAACTCGTTGCGCGTATTCACTTCGCTCTTTGGACCACTGCCTTTCAAGACGATCAGCATCGCTGAAGCGCCACTCGTAGCGGGACTCGGAAGCTGCGAGTTTTCGGGAATGAACATCATCGCCAGCGCCTACTTTGTTGACTTCGACTCACCCGCAGTGCGCAACCTGCCGGAGATCATTCGCGAGCAGCGACCATCAGTCGAGGAAAGTCTCGAATGGGCGGTGGCGCATCTCGTTGCGCACCAGTGGTGGGGCGCCGGCGTCGGCAACGATCCCGCGCGTGAGCCGCTGCTCGATGAAGCGTTGTCGTGCTGGTCGTCGTTGCTCTACTACCAAAAGACTTATGGCGAGGAAAAAGCATCGGCAGTCTTAGACGCACAGGTGCGCGGCGTCTATCGTCTCTATCGCACTTTTGGCGGCGACGACATGGACGCGAATCGTCCCTCTCGTGACTATCGCAACACGTTTCAGTACGCGGCCATCGTTAGCGCGAAAGGCGCGCTGATGTTCGTCGATCTGCAAAAGACCCTCGGCGAGGAGAAGCTCTTCGCCGCCCTCCGCAACTACTACCAGGCGAATCTCTACGAGATTGCCCAACTCGAAGATCTGCGCATCGCCCTCATTGCTGAAGCTCCGGTTGAACAAAGGCGGATGATTGGACGTACATTTACCCGCTGGCTTACCGGAAAGCGAGGCGACGAAGACATTGCGCCTCCCGATTCCGAGCTCGCCGCAACGCTGGGTCTCCCCTCGAAGCAAACTCCCCAAAAATCAGGCGACAAAAACGCCTTCGGCGCACTGGCAAAGGTCGGAAAGTTCTTTTGGCAACAAGTAACACGGATACGCTGAAAATTGACAAGCACCTCGAGCGCGTGGGTTGGCTCATGGATGAAGTGTTCCGAGTGCCCGTGCTTGGCTGGCGCTTTGGACTCGATGCACTGCTCGGGCTGATCCCCGGCCTGGGTGACACCAGCACCTCGCTTGTTTCGTTCTACATACTCGCCGCAGCCGTGCGTTATCGCGTGCCGAAGATCACGTTGCTTCGCATGGGGCTGAACATCGCGTTCGATTACGTTATCGGATCGTTGCCGCTTGTTGGCGACGTTGCGGATGCGTGGTGGAAGTCGAACCGGATGAATCTGGAGTTGCTGCGTAAGCGAGCGACAGTATCGGCGGATGAAGCGAGATCGGGCAGAGCGAGTGATTGGTTGTTTGTTGGTGGGATTATTGTGGTGTTAATCGTGCTCGCGATCGCAAGCTTCGCGATCAGCATTTATCTTCTTGCAAAAATCTGGTCCGGAATTTCGAGCTGATTTCACGCAAAGGCGCAAAGTTTAGCAAAAGGCGCAAAGAAGAGTTTAATTCCTCTTTGCGCCTTTGCGTCTGAGCTTTGCGGCTTTGCGTGAAATGCTTATCCGGTCATTCGCTCCAGGGCCGTCTTCAACATATCCAATCCGCGTTCGCCGGCTGCAAAGCTTCGCAGCTTTCCCTCCGCGTCAAACAGATAGTAAGCCGGCACAAACCCCTGATCGTTCTGAAACGCGTCTTTTAATTTGTGTTCGTTATCAACTGCCACCGGCTCGCTGATCCCATACTTACTAATCAGCTCGCGCACCTGTTCGACATCCGTGTCGGCTTCGTAACGCGGCATGTGAATGCCAATCACACGCAGCCCTTGTTCTCTTTTTTCATCACGCCATTGCCCGACGCGCGGGAGATTGTCTTTGCAGATCCCGCAGCTCGCTGACCAGAAATGGACCAGCGTCGGATGGCCTACCACTTCCGACTCCGCGTGAGCCTGAGTGCCGCCAAACCACTCCGTTGCCCCTTCAAAGCCGGGCAACTTTGTTCCAATCCTCATTGCCATTGCTATGTTTCTCAATTTTTATCCACAGATTACACAGAATTTTTTCAGCAAATCTGTGTAATCTGTGGATGGGTTTAGTTAGTTAAGCGTCTTCTGGCCGGGCTTCCACTCAGCCTGGCACAGTCCGCCGGTTTGCAACGCCTGAATCACGCGCAGCGTTTCTTCAGCCGAACGTCCCACATTCAAATCGTGCACGACCTTGTAACGAAGAATGCCTTCCGGATCGATCACGAAGAGACCGCGCAACGCGATGCCGCGATCCTCGATCAACACGCCGTAATCACGCGCAACCTGCTTGGTCGCGTCGGCAGCCAACGGGTATTTCAGTCCTTCCACGCCGCCCTTATCGCGCGACGTATTGAGCCACGCCCGGTGCGAAT
>JBKPJP010000044.1:0-13312 GCA_046730735.1 Acidobacteriota bacterium
GAGCGCGATGATGTCCGGCTGTAAGCGATTGGCAGTGTCAACTGCACGCTCGATCTGTTCGCGATTTGAAAAAGGTCCGTGATGAATATCGGAAAGCTGAACGACGCGAAAGCCGTCAAACGCTTTGGGCAGGCGGCTCAACTGAATACGTTCGTGCTCGATACTAAGCATGTGCGGCTCGGTGAGTGCGGCACGAGCAACATGCGTCAAGCTGACTGCGAGCGAACGTAAAGGCGTGTCTGGTTGTTTGGAACCGCCGTATGGCGCGACACGTCTACGTTGGTTCCATCTAATGGGAGTCGCCATGCTTTTGGTGTTAGATGGCGTCAACCTGCCGGGGAGACGCCTTTAGGTGGGGCGCATTATAGAGACCTCACTACAGGGACGCAACCCTGAACACCCTCTCCGCAACGGCGATCTATGTCATAATCGGCCGCTTTCGGCCCAAAACCCTGATGAAACGAGCAATTCTATTTGTCACCCTCGCAGTGTTTTTTATTCTCAGTACCCGTGTGTTTGCAGCGGGAGAAGGTCCCACGGGCACGGAATCACATGGCCTGGATCCTGCGGTCCTGATCGGCGTCGCGGTCATGCTTGTGATCGCAAAGCTGATGGGTGAGGTCTTTGAGCGATTGGGTCAGCCGGCGGTACTGGGCGAACTTTGCGCGGGAATACTGCTGGGGAATCTCGTGATATTTGGTTTCACGCGGGCGGAATCATTAAAGACAAATGACACTGTGGCGGCGCTCGCGGAGCTGGGAGTCATTATTCTGTTATTCGAAGTCGGGCTTGAATCCGATTTGAAGGAGATGATGGAGGTTGGCTGGTCGTCGTTACTGGTCGCCGTTGTCGGTGTGATCGCTCCGTTCCTGCTTGGCTGGGGCATTTCGGCTTATTTGATACCTGACGAACACCGGCTCGCCCATATATTCATCGGCGCAACTCTCTGTGCAACCAGCGTCGGCATCACCGCGAGAGTTTTCAAAGACCTTGGCAAGCTTGGTACACGTGAAGCACGCATCATCCTAGGCGCTGCCGTGATCGACGACGTACTCGGACTGCTGATCCTTGCGGTTGTAGCCGGAGCGATCAAAGCTTCGGCAACCGGCGCGTCGCTGTCGATGTTTGAGATCGCGCTCATCGGATTCAAGTCGCTCGCGTTTCTGGCCGGCTCGGTTGTAGTGGGACAGTTGTTAATGCCGCGCATGTTGCGCGGCGCCGGTCGTCTCGAGACGAGAGGTGTTTTGCTCACACTCGCGATTTCGTTTTGCCTGTTGGTCGCCTGGGCGGCGGCCAAAGTGGGACTCGCGCCAATCGTCGGTGCCTTCGCGGCGGGACTCATTCTCGACGAAGTTCATTACAAACCAACCGGCCGTCGAAAAGAACGAGATCTTCACGATCTGTTACAGCCAGTCAGCACCGTACTCGTGCCAATCTTTTTCGTATTGATGGGACTGAAGGTCGATTTACGACTGTTCACACAAGTCAACATTCTCGGCCTCGCTGCCGCACTAACCATCGCCGCCATTCTCGGCAAACAGATCTGTGCGCTCGGCGTGGTCGAGCGTGGCATCAATCGTTTGGCGGTCGGTTTAGGTATGATTCCGCGCGGCGAAGTCGGACTGATCTTCGCCGGCATTGGCGCCACTTTGATGTTGCCGTCGACGACAGGCGAACAAGTACCCGTGATTGACTCGGCGATCTTCGGCGCCGTTGTTATCATGGTCATCATCACAACACTGATTACGCCGATCACGTTGAAGTGGGCGTTGGGGCGAAAACCGACGAACAACCGGGAGGAATAAGAGATGGCGAAGGACCAACACAAGGCGGGTATTTCCCCAAAACCACGCGGACAGCAAACCGGATTCGCCGGAAATCCGGATCAAAATCGTGAAGAGATGAAGAAAACGCCAGCGCTGCGGGGCCGGCGCAAGAAGGAAAACAAGATGTTTGCGGACGCTTCGGAGCAACACGTCGCGGGAAATTCCGCCACGCCGAGCACGAACGCGCCTTCGACAGTCGTAAACGTCGGCACGAAGAAGCACCGAAAAAACCAGGCGTGATTCTTTAGGGCCTGGGCCAACCAAACCGCAAAATTCGTGTCTGTATGATTGTGAGCGAAAGCGACAGCGATCTTGTCAGACGCGCGCAAGCAGAAGACATCGATGCCTTCTGCCTGCTGGCTGAACGCTATGCGCGCCGCATCCATCTGCTCGCCTCACACTATTGCCGCCATGCTCAGGACGCAGAAGATCTCTCACAGGAAGTTTGGCTAAAAGCGTATCAGGCGCTTCCGTCGTTTCGTTTCGAATCATCGTTTTATACGTGGCTGCGGCGGATCACGATCAACGCTTTCCTCAATCATCGCCGCTCGAGTTTCTTCCGCCGGGGCGGTCAAACCACGGCGGTACAACTCGTACCAATCGATACGGAAGCACCGGAGACCTTTCATTCATCCTCGCCGGAAAATATTTATAACAAGGTACTTTTTGAGAATGTGATCAGCGCGCTGGCTGAGTTGACGCCCTCGCAGCGACTCTCGTTTCTGCTTCGTCACTATGAAGGAATGTCATACGACGAGATCGCAAACGCGATGCACTGTTCCACCGGCACGGTGAAGAAAGGCGTATCGCGTGCGATCGGAAAGCTGCGCGCGAGGCTTTCGCCGGAGCCGGAAGAACCGGACACACTGGAGTTTTCAAATGCACAATTGTAAGGAAACACGCGAACAACTGACAGAGATCCTTTTGGATGGCGATGTTGGCGCAGAAAAACTATTGGACCACTGCGAAGAATGTCGCGCCGAGTTTGAATCACTGGCGGCAACGCTGCGAATCACCGCCAGACTGCGCGAGACTGTCATGCCCACCGAGGATTATTGGATGGGATATCACGCACAGCTCCGGCAACGACTGAGTTTTCACGCAAAGGCGCAAAGACTAAGACCCGCAGAGGCACAAAGAGAAGAAATCAAGCCGGGCCTCGGCTTTATCTTTGCGTCTGTGCGCGAACCTTTGCGCCTTTGCATGAAAACTTTCTTGTTGCCTATGCCGCTCGGTGTTGTCCTGCTCGCAGTTGGTTCGGCGTTAGCTCTGCTTGCTATTCGAGCGACTCCGCAACCGTCTACTCAGCCTCAAACTCCAGTCATCGTGAAAGTGCCGGTGGAAGTCCCGGTGGTCCAGGAGAAGGTTGTGACTAAAGTTATCTACCGCGACCAGAAACCGATTTCGAAACTTTCTAACCGAGTTGTTCCTGAAAATACTTTTGCGCGCTCGCAAGATACTCTGAGCGGGTTCAAGCCTACGGATGAAGTCAAGCTCACTGTTATCAAAGGAGGATCGCCGAATGAGAAGTAAGATCTGGATCCTTCTGCTTTGCATCCAGGCCTTCGGATTCACCGCCGCAGCGCAGAACCCCGCGAAGCGCCAGCTCATCCTGCAACTTGCAAACGGCGGTTTCGTGGCTTTCAGGAGCGAGATGCCTGGCAACAGTTCAACGAGTTCGCTCGCCGCCTCGCTCTACGCGCAGGCATTCGCCGGCGAGAACCGGATCATTCATCGCGTGCTGACGGACGCTCAGCAAAACGTGGTCTTTGGTTACGACTTGTGGATCAGCGGCGATCCAATTACGAAAAAGTTCAGTGTCGCTGTTTTGCCTGCTGACGAAGCGTTTCGCCGAAGTTTTATGAAAGGCACTTTTGCAACGTTTCCAAAATCAACCACTCCACAAACACTCGACGACGGCGATGCCGTTTCACTCGAGCTGCTCGTCAATCACGAATCGGGCGCGAAGATAGTCGACGTTGTCAGCGTCACGTTCGATCGCACGCGACTGCGCGAGAACCATCTCGAATCAGTGCCGAAAGACTTCACGCTCGATGCAGTCGCGCTGGGAGTTAAGCACTACAGTCTGCTGCTCAATGGCAACGAAGTGAGCAAAAGTAAGTCGAGCATCGGCTGCACCGGCGCGCTGTTGTGGCTTTACATTCCCGAGCGCGGTCGTTTCATTTTTTCACTCGTGCCGCGGGAAGGATACGACTTCGAGAAGGTCGCCGTGCTCGATGAAAACAGGATCGCATTCACGATCGACAATGAACATTACGAATGGGTTTCCAGTGATTCCATTCTGCCAAGTGGCGGCACATGGAACCTCTGGGTGCTTCACGATACCAATTACACGCCGCTGTTCAGCGCGGAGGGTTCGCAACCTCGCTCGAGACCGAAGACTCCAAACATCTTCGAGCGGCTCGAAGGAGTGCTGAGCAATCAAGGTGCAACGCTGACGATCGGCCAACCAATGGGTGGTCGAACCAGGACTACCGCCGTTGGACCGCAGCGTGTGATGGTTGGTGGCGCTGACAACATGGAAAATCTTCTACCAAAGAGTCCTTAAAACTCCCCGCGTTAAAAGTCTCCCGTTTACTTAACTAACACACGACTCAGCAAAGCAGTTGGCTGAGCTGGCGATAGGTCTGTGTGCCTTACACCTAAAGGAGATGCAAATGAATCGTTTTCTGATCGCGTTACTCAGCGTGTTTCTATTGCAGTCGCAAGCGATGTCACAGTCTGACGAAGTGCCGAAGTTTGAAGTCGCGGCGGAGTTCACCACACTCGAGCGACCAGCCTTTGGCCAGCGCAGAACTGAACCAGGATTTGGCGGGCGGTTCACCTATAATCTGAACCGTGTGGTTAGCCTTGAAGCGGCAGGATACTTCTTTCCGAAGCGATGTTTTCAATGCCAAAACAACGGCAACATCACCGAAATCGTCGGTGGCGTGAAGATTGGCAAGCGGTTCGAGAAGTGGGGCATCTTCGGTAAAGCTCGGCCTGGCGTGGCGAGCTTCAGTCAGGGCAAGGTCACCATATCCCCGGACTCGACGATCCCCGGCTTCCCTTTTCGATTTGAAGAAGAGCGACTAAACGGCTTCGCTGCCGACCTCGGCGGTGTGTTGGAGTTTTATCCTTCAAAGCGTATCGTGACCCGTTTCGACGCCGGCGACACCATCATTCATCTCGGTCCTCGCCAAACGGAATTCATTGCATTCGATTCAACGAAAGGTTTGTTCCTACAGCCAATCAGTTTGGGATCCAGAACCACAAACAATTTTCAGTTCATGGCTAGTGTGGGGTTTCGATTCTAATCAGTTTCCGAGATGGCACAGAAGGGCTAGCCGCAGATGAACGCGAATAAACACGGATCTGATCCGTGTTTATTCGCGTTCATCTGCGGCTTCTTTTTTACTCGACGACCCAGGTGTCGCCGCTGTTAATCAACTTCTCCAGACTGCCGAGGCCGGACTTCGCCACCGCCGCGTCAATCTGGTCAGTCATCATATCTTCGTACGTCGGCCGGTCGATGGCTCGGAAAATTCCGACCGGTTGCGGAAACTCGGGCTGCTCCATGCGCGCTAGCATGAACGCCACGGACGGATCATTCAAATGAATATCGTGTACCAGCAGATCGTTCTCAGTGATGCCGTTTTCACCGATCGTGACCACTTCCGGCAGAGCACCGTTCATGCGAATGCCCTTGTCACGATTCTTACCGAACACCATCGGCTTGCCGTGTTCGAGATAAAGAACGCGATCCGAGCGAACGGTACGTTCCGCGAAGTAATCGAAGGCGCCGTCGTTGAAGATGTTGCAGTTCTGGTAGACCTCGATAAACGAGATGCCTTTGTGTTTCGCTGCCGCTTCAACCATCGCGCCGAGATGTTTGACGTCGATGTCGATCGAGCGCGCGACGAAAGTCGATTCACTCGCGATCGCGAGCGAGAGCGGGTTGATCGGATAATCGATCGTTCCCGAAGGCGTTGACTTCGTCTTCTTGCCAAACTCTGAAGTCGGGCTGTACTGGCCCTTCGTCAAACCGTAGATGCGGTTGTTGAAGAGAATGTAGTTCAGGTCGAGATTGCGACGGATCGCGTGGATGAAGTGGTTGCCGCCGATCGACAACGCGTCGCCGTCGCCGGTAATCACCCAAACGCTGAGCTCAGGATTCGCACACTTGATCCCGGTTGCGATTGCGGGCGCGCGGCCGTGAATGCTGTGGAAGCCGTAGGTGTTCATGTAGTACGGAAAGCGCGACGAGCATCCGATGCCGGAAACGAACACGATCTTCTCGCGTGGGATGCCGAGCTCGGGCATCACTTTTTGCACGTTATTGAGAATCGCGTAGTCGCCGCAACCCGGACACCAACGCACTTCCTGATCGGAAACGAAGTCGGCCTTCTTCAGTTGTCCCGGCGGCGGCGCAACTCTACCCGAAACCGCCGAACCCGTATCACTTTCTGCCGAGACTGCCGTTTCAGCAAACGACTTGTTTCCATTTCCATTCCCACCAATACCGTTACTCTGTGTGCTCATTATTTCTCCTGACTTGACGTGCTTTCTTTAACTGTTCCCGGCGCTGGTCCGAAGATCTTATCTAACGAGATTCGGAAACCGGGAAACATGTCCTGTGCCTCCAGGTAATCAGATCTGGAAAACGTAGTAATGTCTGATTCTGATCGGTAGACCGCTACAGTCCTGTGCTTCGGATCTACGATCCAAAGTTGCCTCGTACCAAAACTGAACCACCGAGCTATCTTTTGCTTTACTTTGCCGGGACGATCACTGGGACTCAAAACTTCGACCGCGAGATCGGGAGGACCTGGCCAGTAACCTTCTGTATCCTTTCTTTCGGCAAAACGTTCGTTCGAAATGAATGCGAGGTCTGGCGCCAAAACCGTGTCAGGATTCGACGTTAACTTAAATCCTATTTCGGTGAATCCTTCGCCCAATCCGTGATCGTAAATAAACTGTCCAAGCGCTGAAGAAAGTCGGAAAGCAGTCCGGGCGTGAGGTGATCCGGGTGGTGGCATTTTTTCAAGTTCTCCATTTATGAGTTCATAGCGAAAACCGTCGTCAGGGAGCTGCATCAGCTCCTCGGCGGTCATTAACGCTGTTGAGGTTGTACTCATCTTCTTACTCCTACTTACGTGTGCGTGTGAGGAACGCTGCAACGTCACAAATACTCTTCAACTTTTCTGACGATCTCGCGAATCTGGAAGGGGCGGCCCTTGACTTTCGAGAACGGCACCGCGTCGACCACGTACTTCGCCCGGATCATCGTGCAGAGTTGGCCCAGGTTCATCTCCGGAACGATCACAGTTTCAAAAGCCGCCAACACTTCGCCGAGATTGCGCGGGAAGGGGTTCAAGTGGCGCAGGTGCGCCGCGGACACACTCTTTCCTTCGCGCTGCATCTTCTCAACTGCTGAAGAGATCGAACCGTAGGTCGAACCCCAGCCAAGCACGAGCACTTTTCCACTCGGCTCTCCCATCACTTCGACTAGCGGAACGTCGGCCGCTGCGCGATCAATTTTTTCCTGGCGCAGCTTGACCATCAGATGGTGATTCTCCGGATCGTAATTGACATTGCCGGTGATGTGCTGTTTCTCGATACCACCGATGCGGTGTTCAAGGCCCGGCGTTCCCGGCAGCGCGTACGGCCGCGCAAACGTTTCCGGATCACGCGCGTAAGGCATGAACGTCGTCGGATCTGTATGAAACTTGACGTCGATCTTCGGCAGTTGATCGATCGGCGGAATGGCCCACGGCTCCGCACCGTTTGCGAGGTAACCGTCCGACAAATAAAACACCGGCGACATGTATTTGAACGCCAGTCTCACGGCCTCGATCGCCATGTGGAAACAGTCCGCAGGTGTTGCAGGCGCAATTACGATCGCCGGACACTCACCGTTTCGTCCCCAAACAGCCTGGAACAGATCCGCTTGCTCGGTCTTAGTGGGCAAACCGGTCGATGGTCCACCACGTTGCACGTTCACGATCACGAGCGGCAATTCGGTCATCACCGCGAGGCCAATGGCCTCCTGTTTCAGGGCGACGCCAGGTCCGGATGTTCCGGTCAATCCGATCTGACCTGCGAAGCTCGCGCCGATCGCGGCACAAACCGCGGCAATCTCGTCTTCAGCCTGAAAAGTCTTAACTCCGAAAGATTTGTGACGCGACAACTCGTGCAGAATGTCCGAAGCCGGCGTAATCGGATACGAACCGTAAAACAGCGGACGACCCGAGATCTGCGAGGCCGCGATAAATCCGATGGCAGTCGCTTCGTTACCGGTGATCTTTCGATACTTGCCGGGAGCGATCTTCGCTTTCTTAACTGTGTAGTGCGTCGTGAAGACTTCCGTCGTATCGGCGAAGTTGTAACCAGTCTTCAGAGCGATTTCGTTTGCCTTGGCGAGTTCCGGACTCTTCGCAAACTTCGCTCGAATCCAGTTCAGCGTATTTTCCATCGGGCGGTCGTATAGCCAGTAGAGCACGCCGAGCGCGAAGAAGTTTTTTGAACGATCGATCTCTTTACGCGAGAGCTCCACGTTGCCCTTGAGGGCGTTCATGTTGAGCGTCGTGATCGGCAGTTTGTGAACGCGATAACCGGCGAGCGAATTGTCTTCCAACGGATTCGTCGCGTAGTTCGCATACTTCAGGTTCTCAGGCGTAAAGCTGTCGGTGTTGACGATGAGCGTGCCGCCTTCCTCCAGATCGGGAAGATTGACTTTCAACGCGGCCGGATTCATGGCCACCAGGACGTTCGGCTGGTCCCCGGGCGTCTTGATGTCCTGGCTGGAGAAGTTCAACTGGAATCCGCTGACGCCGGGCAAACTGCCGGCTGGAGCGCGAATCTCTGCGGGGAAGTCGGGCAGCGTCGAGATGTCGTTGCCGACCACCGCCGATGTGTTTGTAAACTGCGTACCCGTCAACTGCATACCGTCGCCCGAGTCGCCCGCGAAGCGAATGGTTACAGTCTCGACCTCTTCGTGATGCTTCTCGGGTTGTGTGACAGGAGGTTCTATAACAGTGCTCATTTGATTGTAGTTAGGGCCTTTCGGAAAAAATGATCGTCGCCGCAGATAGTATAGGACATATCGGCGGCATAAGTCCTATCGACTATTTTAGTGCAGACAGTTCCTCGTCGTAAGGCGACATGGCGGCGAGCTTTTGGATGACTTCGGGCAGGACGCGCAAAGTTGTGTCGACGTCGGTTTCGGTGTTGTAGCGCCCGAGTGAAAAACGAATCGAACCTTGTGCGGCTGTGTAGGGGACGTTCATCGCGCGCAGAGTTGGAGACGATTCGTGAGTCGTCGAATGACATGCTGAGCCGGTCGAGACGCAGATGCCTGCGTGGTCCAGGTGAGTGAGAATGCTTTGTCCGTCAACGTATTCAAAGGAGATATTTGACGTGTTTGGCAAACGCTGCGAACGATCTGCAGGACCATTAAGACGCGCGTTCGGAATGTTTTTCAAAATCTCGTCTTCGAGACGGTTGCGCAGCTTCTCTATGCGATCGTGCATTTTGTCTTCGAGTGCGAGATGACAGGCGGCGCCAAGTCCGACGATGTTTGGAACGGCTGAAGTGCCGGCGCGGCGACCGTGTTCCTGACCACCGCCGATAATCAAGGGTGGTAATGAGATTCCGTTGCGAATGTAGAGTGCGCCAATGCCTTGCGGCGCGTGCAGCTTATGACCGGAAAGTGCAAACAGATCGACAGCCGTATTTTTCAGATCGAGCGGGATCTTTCCTACTGCCTGCACGCCATCAACATGAAACACCGCTTCAGATCTTTCACGCACAATCTGTGCAATCTCTTCCATCGGAAACAACACGCCGGTTTCGTTGTTAGCAAGCATGATTGAAACGAGCGCCGTGTCAGGTCGTAACGCTGCGCGCAGACTATCGAGATCGAGTGCTCCCTCACGATCCACGCCAAGCGAGGTAACTTCGTAACCCTCCTTCTCGAGTAACCGGCAAAGATTTCGCACCGCCTCATGTTCGACAAGCGTAGTAACGATGTGTTTCTTCTCCGGCTGCGACGCAAGCACCCCGCGTATCGCCCAGTTGTCGGATTCCGAGCCACACGACGTAAACACGATCTCATCAGTCTCGGCGGCGCCGATGAGACTCGCGACTTGTTCACGCGAATGTTCAACCGCACGTTTCATCTCGCGGCCGAGCGTGTGTGCTGACGAAGGATTGCCGAAGATCTCGCCGAGGTACGGCTGCATCGCGTCGAGCACTTCCGGCGCCACGCGCGTCGTAGCGTTGTTATCGAGGTAAATCATTTGTCGCAAGTATCTCCTGAATCAGTTGATGACACGACCCACAACCCCCGCCAGCGTTGCACGCTTTCGTAACTTCGGCAACTGTCGTGAGTCCGCGAGTTTGAATCTCACGTTCGATCGTCCGCTCGGACACGAAGAAACAAGTGCAGATCAACGCTTCGTCACCCGCCCAATCGTCGCGTGCAGCGTTACTGTACTCACGTATCGCATCGAGCAACGCATCGTGCACGAGCGCGGCGCAGTTTGTCGACGCCGTAGCGATCGTAGCTGCTTCTGCTGTGGTCATTCCCGTGACCCGCTCCGTTAACATCGACGCCGACGCAATGAGAACGTCGCACCCAACAGCCCTGAACCGGGCCTGAGACACTCTATGCGCTTCATCCACCTGGATCGAGAACCGCACATGCGCGCCACACACCAGCGACGCCGCCCGTCCAGTAAAACTCGGCTCATCAGCGTCGCCAACGTTGCGCGGATTGAAGAAATGATCTGTAAGCACCTTAACAGAAATTTCTCACGCAAAGGCTCGGAGACGCAAAGGAAGCCCCTGGTCACGCGGTAGCGCTTTGCGTCTTTGCGCCTTTGCGTGAGATCATTGATACCTATATGACACAACTGAACGAACAACTCATCCTCGACAGTCTGCGCCAGATCAAGGATCCGGATCTACACAAAGACATCGTCACGCTTGGTTTCATAAGAGATCTCAAAATCAACGGCGGCCACGTAAGCTTTCGCATCGTGCTAACCACGCCTGCCTGTCCGGTCAAGGCCGAAATGGAAAGCGCCGCGAAGGAGATCGTGAGCGGCTTGCCGGGCGTAACGTCCGTAGCAGTGACAATGGACGCCGAAGTGCCGAAAGGTCGCGGGCTCGGCGACAAGCTCGTAATCGAAGGTGTCCGTAACATCGTCGCCGTGTCCTCGGGCAAAGGCGGCGTCGGCAAATCGACTGTTGCCGTTAACCTCGCCGTTTCACTCGCTCTCGACGGCGCACGGGTCGGATTAATGGACGCTGACGTTTATGGTCCAAACGTACCGATCATGCTCGGCGCCAGCGAGGCGCGTCCGGAAGTTGACGTCAATAAACTCATACCGATCGAAGCGTTTGGCGTGAAGTTTATGTCGATGGCACTGCTGCAACCGGGCGATAAACCGATGATCGTGCGCGGACCAATCCTGCACGGCCTCGTCAAACAGTTTTTATCTGACGTGAAGTGGGGCGAGCTCGATTATTTGATCGTCGATATGCCTCCGGGAACCGGCGACGTGCAGTTGTCGCTGGCTCAACTAGTCCCAGTGCAGGGCGCGGTTTTAGTCACTACGCCACAGAACGTCGCGATTGCCGACGTTCGTCGGGCGTTGCGAATGTTTGAAACAGTGGCCATTCCGGTGCTCGGCATCGTTGAAAACATGAGCTATTTCATCGCGCCTGACACCGGCAATCGTTACAACATCTTCGGCGAAGGAGGCGGTGAACTACTCGCCAAGAGGTATAGCGTGCCGTTCCTCGGCGCTGTCCCGCTCGGCATTGAAGTGCGCGAAGGAGGGGATAAAGGCGTCCCCGTAGTCGTCAGTCACCCTGATTCGCCTCAGGCGCAGGCGTTTCGCAAAGTTTCCGAGGAAGTGGCGCGCCAGATTTCGATTGAAGCTATGAAGCCGGAGCTTGTCGTTTTAGGTAAAGGGCAATAAGATAAAGACGGTTCCGAACGACTTAGAAGGAAGAGGATTTAGATACGATGTCAGCAACTACAGCGCCTACTGTGACACTCAACGTCACCGATTCGGCCGCAACCGAGATTAGGAAGTTCATGTCGGGCGAAGAGGGTCTGCCCGAAACATCAGGACTCCGCGTGAGAGTTGTACCCGGAGGGTGCTCTGGTTTTCAGTACAGCTTGAACATTGAAGAACAATCGCGCGAAGGCGATTTCATCATCGATGAAAAAGGCGTGCGCATGTTTGTGGATATGTTCAGCGCGCAGTATTTGAACGGGGTCGAGATCGACTACGTGAGTGGCGTGATGGGTTCGGGCTTCACCTTTAAAAACCCGAATGCCACCGGCAGTTGCGGATGCGGCACTTCGTTTACCGCCTAAGATTGCCTACGACGAGTTTCCACAGGAGACGGGAGCCAATCCTGTCTCCTGTTGCTGTTTAAATGCTAATCTTTCCGGCACACACTCAGGAAGAGATCGAGCAGGCCCGTACCTTGTTTGAAGAATATGCGGCGACCCTGGGTATCAGTCTCTGTTTTCAAAACTTCGATCAGGAACTGAAAGGCCTGCCCGGAAAATACGCGCCGCCCGATGGCCGGCTGTTACTCGCGGTGGAAAACGACGAACTCGCCGGCTGTATCGCAATGCGCAAACTTGGCCCCCGCATTTGCGAGATGAAGCGTCTGTTTGTCCGTCCCGGTTTTAGATCGCACGGCCTCGGACGCGTGCTGGTCGAGACGATCATTGACGAAGCGCGCAGGCTTGGTTATACGCACATGCGACTCGACACTCTTCCCGGACTCATGGACAAAGCCATCGCGCTTTATCGCTCGTTCGGCTTTGTCGAGATTGGACCGTACTGCGAGAATCCGGTCGAGGGTGCAAAGTTTATGGAGTTGAACTTACTCACAGACAAAAGGGAGCAAATCATAAATGCCAAAGATTCAAGCAGAGACCGCGAATGGTCTGGTCGAAACTGAACCACCAGCAGGAAAGAAACTCGTCCTCGCACTCGAAGACGCAGGCGTCGATATTCTCCACCGCTGCGGCGGAAATGCACGCTGCACCACGTGCCGCGTCGAGGTTCTCGAGGGCGAGCCGGGTGAGATGGGCGAACTCGAACGCAATCGTCTGGCGATGGAGTCGGAACTCGCGCCAAACATTCGTCTCTCGTGCCAGATTCGCGTTAATAGTGATTTGAAAGTTCGCGTAATCAACCAGGCCAGCGTACGTGGGATGGATGCTGGTCCGCGTCCATTCGATGAATGATTGCGCAGCGGCTTGGTCTAGGTGTAATCTTCGCGAGTAATTCCAGGCTTTCAACACGGAGGACGTATGCTAATTGAGTCAACTGCTCATCTCCCCATCAGTCTGGCTATGTTTCAGGACGTGTTCCATGCGCCTGATAATGGCGCGGTAGTAGCTCGAATTGTTTTGCGGCTGTCTCTTATACACATCTGACGCTGCCGACGAC
>JBKPJP010000045.1:0-8929 GCA_046730735.1 Acidobacteriota bacterium
GGGTGATCAAGCGCAAAGATGAAGTCGGCAAGACAATGCTTCTGACGCGACCAGTACGTGCGAACGAAACCCAGCAAGAAACACGTTTGGTCTTTCATCAGTACGGCGATCTTTATTTTCTGTCCGAGATTTGGACTGCGGGCGATGCGACCGGACGCGAGGTTCAAATGTCCGACCGCGAGAAAGCACTAGACAAAACTGTAGCTGAAAAGCGCCAGGATCATATACTGATTGATCGTGGCAGATAATCAAACGGGAAGCACACACTGAAGAAAGCGAGGCCCTGGCTTAGGAAGTCGGGGCCTTGCTTTTTATTTCAAAGTCGACTACGAAGAAGCAATGACGACTGACAACTTTTCACGCCGCCAGTTTTTGCAAGCTGGCGGCATTGGGGTGCTTGGAGCATTCGCTTCCCGGGCAAACGCGTGGTCCCATGAGGAGCGCTCTTGTTTTGTAGGTACTTACACCTCAGGCAAGAGTGAGGGTATCTACGGTTATGCCTTCGACCCCGTCAGTGGCGCATTGAGACGGATGAATTCCTGCAAGTCAGTCAATCCGTCTTTTGTCGCGATTGATCGTACTTTTGGCCACCTGTATGCGGTGAATGAGATCGGCGATTTTCTGGGAAAACCCAGCGGCTTCGTCAGTGCTTATGCGATCGACAAAGACGGAACCCTACGTTTGCTGAACGAACAGGCGACTCAAGGCGCTGACCCTTGCCACTTGAGTATCGATCACAGGAACCGAACGTTGCTCGTCGCAAACTACACAGGCGGCAACATCTCAGTTTTCCCGATTCGTTCGGATGGAACGTTGGGAATGGTCGCCGAAGTTAAGCAACACGAAGGTTCAGGACCAAAAGAACAACAAAAAGGACCACACGCTCACTGCATCATCTTCGATCGTTCTCAGCGCCATGCACTCGCCGCGGATCTGGGCATCGACAAAGTAATGATCTATCGCTTTGATCGCACCACTGGAAAACTCACGCCCGGTAAACAACCTTTCGCAGATCTTCAACCCGGCGCCGGGCCTCGTCATCTGGCATTTCATCCAGGCGGCAAATACCTGTACGTCATTAATGAACTCAATTCGACGATGGCTGCGTTTAAGTACGACGAACGTGACGGCACGTTGTCACACATCGACACTGTTTCAACCTTGCCCGGCGACTTTTCAGGAGTCAGTTACTGCGCGGACGTGCACGTGTCACCGTCAGGCAAGTTTCTGTATGGATCAAATCGCGGCCACAACAGCATTGTCGTTTTCGCGATCGATCAGCGCACCGGCAAACTGACACCAGTTGAACACGTCTCGACCGAAGGCGATTGGCCGCGCAACTTCGCCATCGATCCGTCAGGTAAGTTCCTGCTGGTGGCAAATCAACGCAGCGACAACGTCGTCGTCTTTTCCATCGACGCGCAAACCGGTCGTCTCAAACCGACGGGCCACGTCGAGCAGATCCCCTCACCCGTCTGTCTGAAGTTTACCTGAGTTTCTCTGGCGGTCCTCTGCGTATCTCTGCGTTCTCTGCGTTAAAGAAGTGCGTGGCAAAAAATATCGCAGAGAACGCAGAGAGCCGCCGAGAAGAGCTTTGTTTGATGTCCATTGAAAAGTCCGTCTAAATAGATCAAAATACCTGTCGTTCCTGAAATTTCCTTCCTGAGGACAGCTAAATAGATGCGAAATCCCGTACTTGCCCGGAGGGTGATCAGTCTTGCACTGTGCTTCGCGTTCCAACTCCCAATAGCGATCAAAGCACAGACTTCCAGCGATCTGCTCGATAGTGACGAATTCTTTCAGCGCGCGAGTCGCCGCGGTCCCGAACGCGACTACACGAAGAAGATCGACGACCTGCTTGCGCGCATGACGCTCGAAGAGAAAGTCGGGCAAATGACCCAACTCGCGATCGGCATGGTCGTCTCAGGACGAGATCAGGACGTGAAAATTGATCCCGCCAAACTCGAGAAGGCGATCGTTAAGTACGGCGTCGGTTCGATCCTCAACGTTTCCGATCAGGCGCTGACAGTCGATAAGTGGCACGAAATTATTAGCCAGATTCAGGAGAGTGCCGTTAAGAAAACGCGACTCGGCATTCCGATGATCTACGGCATTGATTCGATCCATGGCGCCAACTACGTCCAGGGCGCGACGCTCTTCCCGCAGGAGATCGGAATGGCCGCCACGTGGAATCCGGAGTTGATGAAACGAGCTTCGGAGATCACGGCGATTGAAACACGCGCCGCCGGCATACCGTGGAGTTTCTCTCCCGTGCTCGATCTCGGACGCACTCCCCTCTGGCCTCGCTTCTGGGAAACGTTTGGCGAAGATCCCTATCTCGCGAAAGTGATGGGCGTCGCGTTTGTGCGTGGACTCGAAGGCGCTGACGTGTCGTCGCAGAGTCAGGTTGCGACGAGTCTGAAGCATTACATGGGTTACAGCTTTCCGCTCACCGGCAGAGATCGCACGCCCGCATGGATTCCCGAGAATTACCTGCGTGAATATTTTCTTCCGACTTTCGACGCCGCAGTCAAAGCCGGCGCGCGCACGATCATGGTCAACTCGGGCGAGATCAACGGAGTTCCCGGTCACGTCAATAAACACATCCTTACCGACATCCTGCGAAACGAGCTCGGGTTCAAAGGCTTCGTCGTCTCTGACTGGGAAGACATCAAGAAACTCGTGACGACGTGGCGCATCGCTGCGACTGAAAAAGAGGCGACGCGACTCGCCGTGCTGGCCGGCATCGACATGAGCATGGTGCCGAACGACTACAGCTTCGCCGATCATCTCGTCGCGCTCGTGAAGGAAGGCGCAGTGCCGCAGTCGAGAATCGACGAAGCAGTGCGTCGCATACTGCTGGTCAAGTTTGAGCTTGGGCTCTTCGATAAGCCGATGCCTGACGCGTCGCTCAAATCGAAGTTTGCTCTCCCGGAATATCGCGAAGTGAGTTTACAGGCGGCACGCGAGTCGATCACGCTCCTGAAAAATACGAATAACATTCTGCCGCTCGCCAAAACAGCGAAGGTGCTCGTCACTGGTCCAACCGCCGATTCGCTCGTGTCGATGAATAATGGCTGGACGTACGTTTGGCAGGGTTCGGAAGAGAGTCTCTATCCTAAAGATCGACACACCATTCGCAAGGCGATCGAAGCGAAGCTCGGTGCCGGTAATGTAACCTTCGTGCAGGGCACGAGGATCACGCGCGCCGCGGGTCCTTCAAACAGCACGCCGACCGATCAGGAGGAAGAGGTCGATATCGCAGCGGCTGTGCGCGCGGCGCAGAGCGTCGACGTCGTAGTGCTCGCGCTCGGCGAGGGATCTTATTGTGAAACGCCGGGCAACATCACCGATCTCACGATAGGCGAGCCGCAGATCAAACTTGCCGAAGCACTCAAAGCGACCGGTAAACCGATCGTGATGGTCCTTGTTGAGGGACGTCCGCGTATCATCAATCGCATCGCTGCCAACGCGAACGCGATCCTGATGGCTTACAACCCGAGTCATGAAGGCGGCACGGCGATCGCTGATATTCTGTTTGGCGACGTCAATCCGAGTGGGAAATTGCCGTTTACGTATCCGCGCACGCCGAATGGGTTGATCAATTACGATCACAAACCTTTCGAGACTGAGAACACTGCCTTCGGCAACATGGCGTTCAATCCGCAGTTTCAGTTTGGCGACGGCTTGAGCTACACGACCTTCACGTACAGCGATCTGCGACTCGGGAAACAAGCAATCGCGGCGAACGAAGAGTTGCCGGTTTCAGTGACGGTGACGAATGCCGGGCAGCGCGCAGGCAAAGAAGCGGTGCTGGTCTACGTCAGCGACCTCGCCGCCTCGATATCACCGCCGGGTAAACGTCTGCGACGCTTCGCGAAGATCACTCTGCAACCCGGGGAAAAACGCACGTTAACTTTCAAACTCCGCAATGAAGATTTGTCGTTCATCAACGCGGAAAACAGACGCGTCGCCGAACCCGGGGAATTTGAAGTTAAGGTCGGTGGTCTAACTCAGAAATTTACATTGAAGTAAGAAAACTTTTAACTTACATGAAGATAAAAAACTACTTTGCAATATCACTTGTCCTGATCTGTGCCGTCGTCGCAAAGGCGCAGGAACCGCCCAAGCTCAACCTGATGCCGGTGCCGGCGTCGGTGAAGTTTCAGCCGGAGCGTCTGGCTGTTGATGCAAACTTCAAAGTCGCAACGCGCGGACATTCGGACGCTCGTTTACAAGCCGCGATCTTCCGGTTTTTGAAGCGTCTGGAAGGTCGCACAGTCCTGACACTCGCTCCCGGACTCGCGCCCGACGATCAGACCACGCCATTGATCATTCATTGCCAGGGTCCCGGAAAAGATATTCCCTCGGTCAGTGAAAACGAGAGTTATCGCATCGACATCACGCGCCGCCAGGCAATGCTTACGGCGCCGACCGTCATCGGCGCGCTACGTGGGCTCGAGACCCTCCTCCAACTACTCGACGCCGATCGCAATGGTTACTACTTCCCGGGAGTTCAGATCGACGATCAGCCACGCTTCCCATGGCGCGGGTTGTTGATCGACGTCGCGCGGCACTTCGAAACGATCGAAGTGCTCAAGCGCAACCTCGATGCGATGGCTGCCGTGAAGTTAAACGTCCTCCACTGGCACTTAACGGAAGACCAGGGCTTTCGCGTGGAGAGTAAGAAGTTTCCGAAGCTGCACCAGCTTGGCTCCGACGGCAATTACTACACGCAGGAACAGGTGAAAGAGATCATCGCTTACGCGCGCGATCGCGGCATTCGCGTGGTGCCGGAGTTTGACATTCCCGGTCACAGCACGAGCTGGCTCGTGGGCCATCCGGAACTCGGCAGCGCGCCTGGTCCATACACGATCGAGCGACGTCCGGGCATCTTCGAACCGGCGCTCGATCCCACACGCGAAGAGGTCGACAAGTTTCTCGACACGTTCCTCGGCGAGATGGCCGCGCTCTTTCCTGACGACTACCTGCACATCGGCGGCGATGAGAACGAAGGCAAGCAGTGGGATCGCAACCCCGCGATCCAGGAGTACATGAAGAAAAAAGGGATCAAAGACAACCATGCGCTCCAGGCTTACTTCAACACACGTCTGCTGAAGATTCTTCAGAAGCACGGCAAGAAGATGATTGGCTGGGATGAGATCCTGCAACCCGAGTTGCCGAAGGACGTCGTGATTCATTCGTGGCGCGGCACCGCGGCGCTCGCCGAAGCCGCAAAGAAAGGCTACGACGGCATTCTCTCCAATGGTTACTACATCGATCTGATTCAACCAGCTTCGTACCACTACGTTTCCGATCCGTTGCCAGCCGGCAGCACTCTGACGCCCGAAGAAGCGAAACATGTGTTAGGCGGCGAAGCGACGATGTGGGCCGAATGGGTGACGCCTGAAACAGTCGACTCGCGTATCTGGCCACGCACGGCCGCGATCGCGGAACGATTGTGGTCACCGCGAAGTGTCAATGACATTCCCGATATGTATCGACGGCTCGCTGTGATCAGTCTTCAGTTGGAAGAGCTGGGACTGACGCACAAGAGAAACCAGGAGATGATGTTACGGCGACTCGTGCGAAACGAAGACATTGGACCACTACGCACACTCGTCTCGGTGATCGAGCCGGTCAAGGAGTATCGCCGCTACCAACTGCGACCGCAGACGATGCTGAGCCCGCTCACGGGCGTCGTTGATGCGACGCTTCCAGACAGCGACACGGCGCGCGAGTTTTCATGGATGGTCAGAGAGTTTTTGAATGATGGACCACGTTATCAACTCTATCGCGCGGAGTTGAGCGAGATGCTCGCTGACTGGCAAACGTCAGCTGCTTCGCTCGGGCCGATGATCGATCGTTCACCGGCATTGAAAGAGATCAAGCCCCTCGCGCAAAATCTCTCGCAACTCGGCGCGACCGGCCAGGAAGCAATCTCTTATTTAAAGCTCGGCATGCCGCCGCCGCGCGAATGGCGCGAAACGAGCCTCGCTAAAATCGAAGAGGCATCCAAACCATACGGCGCCCTCGAATTCGTAGTAATCGGCGCCATGAAACAGCTCGTCAACGCTGCCGCCGACACCGGCCGCAAGTAATCCGCTTTTTTATCCGTGTTTATCTGTGTTCTAATTCTTTCGTTGCTGGTCTCGTACGTGGGGGATGATAAATGCCTTTCGTGCCACGAGAAACAACGGACATTTCTAAACACGGCCCATCACTTCACTTCGCGCGAGGCATCCGCTACCTCGATAGCCGGCAGCTTCGCGCCCGGCAAGAACATCCTCAAAACTCTCGATAGCGACCTTCACTATCAGATGGAAGCGAGACCGGATGGTTTCTTTCAAACCGGGGTGCTCGGAACTCCGCCTGACGCGATCTCCGTTTCACAACGTTTCGATCTAGTCATCGGCTCAGGCCGCAAGGGCCAGACTTATCTCTACTGGAAAAACGATCAACTTTTCCAACTTCCGGTTTCCTATTGGACCGAAGTCGGAAGCTGGGTGAACAGTCCGGGCTATGGAGATCGAACGCTGGATTTCAGCAGACCGGTCGTGCCGCGCTGTCTCGAGTGTCACGCGTCGTACTTCGAGGCAGTCGGCGTGCCGAATCGTTATAGTCGATCAGGATACACGGTCGGCATTTCGTGTGAGCGGTGTCATGGACCAGGCGAGCAACACGCGGCGGATAAAAACGCGCCGATTGTTAATCCCGCGAAGCTACCGCGCGATCGGCAACTGGCGCTGTGTTCGTTGTGTCATGGCGGAATCGGTGAGTCGAAGGCGCCGGCGTTTTCATTCATTGCCGGGAATGCGCTCGAAGATTTTCTCAAGCTCGAAGCTCCGAAAGAGAATGAAAAACTTGATGTACACGGCAATCAGGTGGCGTTGCTGGAGCGAAGCAAGTGTTTCAAGTCGTCAGGCATGACGTGTTCGACGTGTCACGACGTTCACGTGCGACAACGTGATGTGAGTGACTTCTCGGAGAAATGTTTGGCGTGTCATAAGGTCGAGAGCTGTGGTCTCTTTCCGAAACGTGGAAGGGCAATCGTCGGCAAGTGCGTTGACTGTCACATGCCGAATGAAACTACCAACCTGATCTTCTCCACTCACGACGGCACGCGCCTCGCGCCAAAGGTCAGGAACCACTGGATCAAGGTTTATCGTTAAGAAGATTTCACGCAAAGGCGCAAAGAGAAGACGCAAAGCCGCTAAGAAAGAATTCTTCTTTGCGTCTTTGTGTCTTCCTTTGTGCCTTTGTGTGAAACTGCTTTATCGAGGTGTTGGATCGTTCGGCCTGGCGATGCGGATCCAGTGATCGGTGAAGGAGGCGTGCATGCCGGGTAGTTCAACCTTGGGCATGTGACAGCTCGCGCAGTTCTTCGTGCTCACCGGACAAGCATCCGCGCTCCGACGCTCAGTCTTCGTTTCCTTCGCCGTCGTTAAATGACAAGCCAGACACTTCTCATCGTAATACGCCGCGTCCTGCTTTAACTTCTCGTGTGGATTGTGACAAGCCAGACATGAGATGCGCGGGTCGTTTGTGTTGTGGCCGCGGCTATTGAACATGCGATACGGCTGGAAGCGAATGTTATTGATCCCCGACTGCCCCGACAGCAGCATCGCCTGCTCAAAACTCGTGTGACACGTACCGCAAAAAGACTGCGAAAGCTCGTGACCACCAAGCCCGCCGGGATTGAAGATCTGCGGCTCGTCAAATTTCTTCGCTTTCATAGCCACCAGATGCTTCTCGCCTGGTCCATGACAAGCCTCACAACCTACACCTGCACTCAACCGCTCGAGCTTTAACTCCGCACCATTAACTGCTCCCGTGCTGTGACAACCAAAACACTGCTGCGGTTCTTCGCCCGCAATCGCACGTCCGAGCGCGTCTTCAAGCGAGGTGGGCACGTTCGATCGGTGACCAATCGTGAAGTCGAGCTTGTTGAGTTTTTGAAAGTAACTGACACGCGTTTCGTAAAGCACGTCGTTGTACCGGAAGAGATACGTCTGGCCCACGTGCCCCTGACCAAAGCAATACAGGATCGGCGTCGAGATATTTTTAACGCCATCAGACACCGTGTAGACGATGTCCTTTCCTTTTTGAGCAAGTTCGTAAGTGTAGTTTCCGTTTTTGAAAGTGAGACGGCCCCGTGCCGTGAGGATTTTGCAATCGGGCGCGACCTCGAGTGCGTTGGCCATCGGGGTCGTTAGCTGTGTCGCTTCACGCGGGTGACAATCAGCGCACACTTTGTTGCCGACGAAGTGAATGCCGCGCGTATCGCTGTTGGGTCGCCACTCGGAGAAAAACGTGTCTGATTGTGCCACTACTAATCCGCAGATGACACAGATTGCACAAAATATTTTGAGTAGAAGACTCATTGAGGAGTTGAACCTGGTGGCAATACGAGACCGCCGCTGGGGGTTCTTTGTTTGCTCTTGAGGTCCTCGACGATACGCATCTGTTCCTGGGCCTTGTCGGGCTGCTTCGTGCGCGCATACAACAACGCGAGGTTGTAGTGTCCCGAAGGCTCCTCAGGGTCGAGCTTCACGGCTGTCTCCAACTCCTGCTTTGCCTTCTCGTAATCTTTCAGCCGCAGGTATATCGAGCCGAGCGCAATGCGCGCATGTGCGTATGACGGAAGTTGCTGCACGGCTTTCTGAAACAATGCTATCGCGCGCTGGTCGTCGCCCTGCTCCTGGGCCACGAGGCCGAGGTAGTAAGGGACTTCGGGTATGGCGGCGCCCGAGCGCGCACTCTTCTCCAACCAGACTCGCGCTTCAGCAGGTTTCTTTTGAATCAACAGAACGTAACCGAGGTGTAACTGAGCCTGCGCGTTTTGCGGTTGAATCTCGAGCACGCGACGGAACAGTTTTTCAGCCTCGAACGGATCCGTTTTTCGCAGCCACGCAATGCCGAGCGCAAG
>JBKPJP010000046.1:0-11196 GCA_046730735.1 Acidobacteriota bacterium
TAGTTGACCTTCTCAAACGAGACACCACTCTCACGGAGCAGCTTGTCCATTTCGCGACACTTGGTTCAAGTCGGTTTTTCGTAGATCGTGATCTTGTCTGTCATGGTTTACGGGAAAATCCCCCTCATGCTGGTTGCTTCCGCCACTCGTCCGACCGCCAGGATATCAGCACCGGTTCGCATGTCGGTGTTGTAACGCCCGGCCGTTTCGTGAACGAGATCGAAAGCGGTCTTAATCGTCTGTTCGAGAGTTTCGTTGATCTGACGCTCTGACCAGAAGAACGAGTTCTGGTCCTGGACCCATTCGTAATAACTCACGGTAACGCCGCCCGCATTCGCAAGAATATCAGGTATCAGCAGAACACCCTCATCCTCCAACACTCGATCCGCCCCCGGCGTGGTTGGACCATTCGCCAGCTCGGCAATGATCTTCGCTTTTACTTTGCCGACGTTCTTGAGTGTGATGGCGTTTTCGAGAGCAGAGGGCAGGAGAATGTCACAGTCAACAGTCAAAACATCGTCGCAGTCCATCTCTTTCGTGTCTTTCAGGCCCGCCAGGGAATTCGTTGCTGCTTTGTGTTTCATCGCCTGCGCGATATCGATCCCACTCTCAGCGTAGACGGCGGCCTTCGAATCGCATGCCGCCACGACTTTCGCGCCATCTTCAGCCACGAGCCGCGCGATGTTTAAGCCTGCGTTTCCGAAGCCATGGACCGCGACGCGCGCGCCCTTCAAGTCCATTCCCTTAACGCGGCAAGCCTCGCGCAACGCGTACAGACAACCGCGGGCAGTCGCTTCAGCACGTCCTTGTGAACCGCCTAGTGAAATCGGTTTGCCGGTGACGACGCCGAGTTCCGTGTGGCCGCGCACCATCGAGATCGTGTCCATGATCCACGCCATTGTCTGTTCATCGGTGTAGACGTCCGGCGCGGGTATATCGCGGTCTGGTCCAATGATCGGTGCGATCTCGAAAGCGTAGCGACGTGTGAGTCGCTCGAGCTCGCTTTTCGAAAGACTCTTGGGATCACAAACTACGCCGCCCTTGCCGCCGCCATAAGGAATGCCGACGGTAGCGCACTTCCAGGTCATCCATGAGGCCAACGCTTTGACTTCGTCGAGCGTGACGTTGGGGTGGTAACGAATGCCGCCCTTTGCTGGACCACGCGCAATGTTGTGTTGCACTCGATAACCTTCAAACACCTGAACGTCACCGCCGTCCATCTTCACGGGAATGGAAACAATAAGTTGCCGTTTGGCATTCTCCAAAACGTGACGCATCGAGGCGTCTAAGTCGAGGTAATCCGCTGCGCGATTGAACTGTTGCTTGGCAATTTCGAAGGGATTGAGTTCTTCCTGGAACGCCTTTTGGGTCGCCATATGTGATCTGCTCCTGGGCTAAGTGTGGGACTCGGAGAGCGTGCTAATCCTATGTCGGCGGCGATTAGGTTTCAAGCCGGGAACTAGTTCGGGGAGGCGGTGTCTAATCTGCCGAGTAAGCTCCCGCGACCCGAATGGCACCGGCAACTTAGCGGAGGAACTCGATGTTTAATAATTTGATTGAATCCAGCTCGCATGCCAAAGAGTTCAAACGGCGCGGCTCGTTTCTACTCTTTACCACTGCGACGTACGTGGTCCTTTTCGTAGTTACCGGTGTCATCAGCATCTACGCTTACGATGCGCGACTCGAAGAGCAGACTCTTGAAATTACACTGATTTCACCGCAGGATTTCGCTCCGGAGCCGGATCCTGCTCCCGCAGCAAACGAGCCCGATCACCCACGAGACGCGTCCAACAATCCAAACGCGGTTACCGAGCGCGTAGAGGCGATGCTCAGCGTCAATCATCCGGAACATCCGCCGGAAGCTGTCGGGATAACTCCGAATAAAAACTTACCACTTCCGGACGGTCGTACGGTTGCTATTACAGGCCGCGACTTCGATCCAGGACCAGGGGGTGGTCCACCATCTCCGTCCGGGGGTAGCAGGGCCATAGTTTCACCGCGCCAGATCATACCGGCGGACGATCAACCGCCGCCGCCACCCGAGCCACCGAAACCACCAAAGGTTGTCAGCAAGGGAGTGATCACGGGTTTAGCAACTTACCTGCCGAAGCCGTTGTACACCGAGATCGCAAAGAGGGCGCGCGCGCAAGGTTCCGTTAGTGTTCAGGTGCTGATCGATGAGAGTGGCCGTGTGATTTCGGCAAAGGCCTTGAGCGGTAGTCCGTTTCTAACGGTTGAAGCACAGAAGGCTGCGATGCAGGCTCGCTTCGCACCAACACTACTGAGCAATCAACCGGTGAAGGTTTCAGGAATCATCACGTACAACTTTGTACTTGGTAACTGAGAGTTCCTGCCAAAGCAAAGAGGTACGGAAGAAGATCCTTCCGTACCTCTCCCGCCCTAAAGATGTCTCTGCGGCACTCTGCGGTCTCTGCGTTATAGATGATTTTTAACGCAGAGGGCGCAGAGATACGCAGAGGGCCGCGGAGTTTAAATAGCTCTTACCCAGCGATCGATCTCGTCCATCGCGTTTTCAAAAACCCGCTCTTGCGGCATGCCGAGTTTTTTCGGAACCTTGAACGAATGATCACCACCTTCAATCGTGTAAATCTTCGCCGTGGGGCGGAGATTTTTTATGTAAGGTTGAATTTCATCGGGTGTACCGAGCGCGTCGCGAGTGCCCTGCACAAATAGCATCGGTTTGTGAATGTGTTCCAGGTGTTCGACACGCAACTTTAAAGATTGGCCGGGCGGGTGCAGCGGATAACCGAGAAACACGAGTCCGGCGACGTGGTCGGTAAACGCTTCCTTCTCCTCGCCGGCCATCACCTGTGACGCGATGCGCCCGCCCATCGACTTCCCGCCGATCACCACACGATTCTTTTTGAGTTTTCTGTGCTTCAGTGCGGTTTCGATCACGGCGCGAAAGCAAGCCTCGAGCTTTCCCTTTTGGTCGGGAACGGATCGTTCCTGTTCCATGTAGATGAAGTTGAAGGTCATCACGTCGAGACCACGCGACGCCAGACCCTTCGCAAACATCCGCATAAAACCACTCGTCTGGTTGGCTCCGGCGCCATGGCCCAACACGACCGTTATACCGGCGTGGTTCTTTTTATCGGCCGCATAAGCAAGCGCTGTGACTGCTTCTTTATCGTTGACCTGAACAATCAGGTTCTCAGCTTCGTCCGCCATCCGAAAGATCAAACCTCTTTCGCAAGCATTGCGAGAGCGTCCTGCAACTCACTCTTGAAACGGTTCGCGACTCCGGTTTGCACGCTCGGCGAGCTCTTGCCGAAGTACGCCAGATTGCCGTCCGGTTTGCGCCGTCCGCGTTCAGCGTAGATCGCGCGAATGAGTTGTTCGTCATACTGTCGATCGGTGGGCTTACAACTCAGCGTCGCACAAGCGCGGTGCACGATTGGCGTTGCCGGGCCATGCTGAACAGCGGTGGACCAGACAACGTTTTGCAGTGCGTTGCTTCTGGTGTTTATATCGACATTGTCTTCATTGAGTATTTTGGCAACGAGTAAGTCGTAATGAGTCCTTTTAATGTACGCGTGCTGGCATTTTTGAAACTCATCCCTCTGATTGGTGGCGATTCTTTTCCAGCATGCTGAGAAGTCCGCTGATCCGGGCGTGAGATTTTGAAAATCCTGGAGCCATGGAAAACTAGCCTGCGTTACGAACCTTTTTGCCGTGCCAGTTTTGGTTGCCATCTGGTAAGAGCCGTAGGAAACGCCACCCGGATCGCCGGCGCCGGAAGAGACTGTGCCTGGTCCGCGTCCACCGGTTTCGTATTTCGCTGAAAGTGTTCCGAGCTCTTCCGCGAGGGCCGCGCCCAGCGCGCCCGCAGATGCCGACGCCGGTGTGGATGGAGGCGCAGCCGCCGCTGCTGCTGAAATGTTAGCGGGAAGTGGTTTCGTATCCTCGGTTGAACCGGCGGGCACGCCGGTGGAACCTTCGGGCAGGTTGATAACGTCGCCGACGCCGATTCGATTCGGGTCTTTAACCTGCGGATTAGCCTGAAGCAACTGCGCCAACGTCACGCCATTGCGCGTAGCGATTCTTGAGAGAGTGTCGCCAGGCTTCACGGTGTAAGTCATTCTGGGGCCTCCTTAAATAATTGGACGATTTCGTAATCGATCAAAATAGATAACTGAAGGAATTACTGCGGAGCCTGAATAGTAGTAGAGGGCTCGACTGAGAGTCAACGTACCACTCTACACATAGACTCTCGGGACGCGTTCGGATACGCCGCACGTCACTTCGTATGAAAGTGTTCCGGCTATTCGCGCCAGATCTTCTGCGGGGATTTTAAGCTCGGCCTGTTGCCGGTTCCAGCCGAGTAAGATCACCTGATCGTCGAGCTCCACCCCTGAAACATTTGTCACGTCGATGAGCGTTAAGTCCATCGATACTCGTCCCACCACCGGAGCATAAATGCCGCGCACGATGACGTGAGCACGATTGGACAGACCGCGCATGTAACCGTCGTGATAGCCAACCGGCAACGTCGCGATCAAACTCCGGCGCGATGCTTCAAAGGTACAGCCATAGCCGATCGTCTCGCCCGGTGGGACCCACTTCAGCAAACTTATGCGCGAGTGCAGTGACATCACCGGCAACAGTCCCGGCTCTGACGTTGTAACCGGTAGAACGTCACGCCACAGGCCGTACAACACACCACCTGGTCGCACCATGTTTCCCCAGGCGTCGCGATGTCCGAAGATGCCGGCGGAGTTTGCGAGGTGCAGATGAGTCGGACGGTAACCATGGTCGCGAAAAACGACGACTGAGTCTTCAAAATGTTGAATCTGATCGCGAGTCAAAGGCTGGCATGCATTGTCGTCGGCGGCAGCAAGGTGGCTCATGATTCCATCGATGCGCACGTTGCGAAACTGCGCGAGCGCGTTGACGAACTCGCTCAGTTGGTCAAAGCGAACTCCCAATCGCCCCATGCCGGTATCGACTTTAACGTGAATGTCAGCGACTACTCCGGCGTTTGACGCAGCCTGATTCAACGCCTCAATCATGTCGAGACGATAAACAACCGACGTTAAGTGATGCTGAATGCAAGCAGCCGCCTGACCCGGCCAAAAACCTCCGAGACAGAGCACCGGTTGAGTGATGCCCGCTGAGCGCAGTTCGATTCCTTCTTCGGGGAGTGCGACGCCAAACCAGTCGGCGCCTTCTTTGGCCAAACGATGCGCGCACTCAACGGCCCCGTGCCCGTATGCGTTGGCTTTAATCACAGCCATCACGCGAGCCACTGGGCTTACGCGTTCACGGATGCGATTGAAGTTTGCGGCAAGGTTCTCGAGATCGATTTCAGCCCACGTCGGACGCCGCGCGAAAGTGTTTTCCAGGTCTTTGGAAGAAGACATGACGGCCAGTTTACTGTAAACCGTGGTGCACTCGGAATGTGTTACACTGGCGTCACCCACCTCACTTTAATTAGTAAGGAGAAAAAAGATCCTCATGATGAGTAACGAAGAATGGGAACGGAAAATGGAGTTCCTGCTGAATAATCAGGCGCAGTTCGAGGCGGACATGATTGAACTGAAGGCGGCCCAGAAGCAAACTGAAAAATCTCTTGCCCGAACCGCAGAGATTTTGGCCAGTCAGTCAACCATAATGTTCGAAGCATTTAAAATCACAGACGCCGAGATTAAAGAACTCAAGGAGTCGCAAAAACTCACAAATGAAGCGCTCCAGAAGCTCATTACCAGATTTTACCGTCACCTCAGCGAAGGTCATCCTGGACTTGAGAACTAAATAAACTCTTAAAACGAAACCTTTACTGCTCCCCCGACAGGAAAGGACTATATGAAAATTCTACTTGCGCTGTTTCTCGCCGTGCTTTGCACTCTCCCAACCGGCGCAGTACAGGCGAAGCTCGCCCCGCAAACACGCGACAACTGGCGCAGCGTTCGCACTAACAACCTCTTCGTCATCGGCAACGCCGACGCCGAAAAACTACGCCAGGTCGCAGCCTGGCTCGAATTCTTTCACAGCAGTTTCGCGCGCCTCGTCTCACGCAACGTGCTCAACTCGTCCGTCCCGACCACCGTAATCATCTTTCGTGACGACGCGTCGTTCACGCCGTTCAAACCACTTTACCAGGGCCGGCCCGCCAACGTCGCCGGTTACTTCCTACCCGGCGACGACGTCAACTACATCGCCATTTCACTCGACTCGGGCGAAAGGGATCCTTACAGCACTGCGTTTCACGAGTACGTTCACCTGCATCTTCGAGACAACGTTCCCGGCGTCCCTTTGTGGCTGAACGAAGGACTCGCGGAACTCTACGGCTCGCTTCAATTCTCAGGTAACGACGCCTTACTCGGCGCGCCCCTGGTTCAATACATCCGTATCCTGCGCGAGCATGAACTCCTGCCACTCGAAACTCTCTTTTCGATCGGTACCAACTCGCCGCACTACAACGAGCAGGACAAAACCGGAATCTTCTACGGCCAATCGTGGGCGCTGGTCCATTACCTGATGCTTGGCGATCGCGGCCGGCCGGAACAGTTCAGAAGATTCCTGCAGCAAGTAAGCCGGGGTGAGAATGCCGCGAAAGCGATCGAAGATTCATTCGGTATCACGCTCGCGAAGTTGGAAGAAGATCTGCGTACCTACGTGCGTCGCGGAGAGTTGACACCACAACGGATCACCGGCGTCAACGATCCACAATCGTACGCTTCGTACATGGCGATGCAGCGCGCTTCACTCACTGAAGGTGAGGCGAACTACTACCTTGGAGATCTATTGCTGCACCAGGGTCGTGACGGCGATGCTGAACGTTACCTGAAGCAGGCCGTTGCTCTCGATCCCGCTTTCGTTCCCTCTCATGCGTCGCTGGGGATGCTCTACGTTCGTCAGCGTCGCTATTCAGATGCGAAAAAGTATCTTCAAAAAGCGGCCGCTACGCAGCAGACTTACCTCGTCCATTACTTCTATGCGTACATACTGAGCCGCGAGGGAGTTTCTGCTGACGGCACGATTTCGAACTACTCAGCGGAGACCGCCGCGTTGATTCGCGAGCAACTGCAACGCGCTATCAAGATCGAGCCCAATCAAGCACCGGCGCATCATTTACTTGCACTAGTGGACTACGTCAGGAACGAGCGACTCGACGAGGCCCTCGAAGCCGCGCAAAAAGCACATCAACTCGCGCCGGCAAACAAGAATTATTGGGAACTCGTCGATCGCATCCAACTCGCACGCACGGATTCGACCGGCGCGCGCCGATCACGTGAGCCAATGAACACCGCTACTATCACTGAACCACCAAAAGCGGGACCATCTCGCATGCTTGGCGGCGAAAGCAGCGGCGGCGTTATCAATGACGGGCAGACGGTCACGAGTTCCGGTTCACTTACAGTTGACGAAGTGCTGAAGCGGTTCGTTGAAGCGATGGGCGGCAGCGCGGCAATCAATGCGGCCAACAGCCGCGTGACAAAGGGAACGCTCGATGTGGCCGGAGTAAGCAGAGGTGGCAGCTTCGAGTCGTACGCCGTAGCTCCGAATAAAACGCTGACGGTGATTCAGGCGTATCCGATGGGTACCGTCAAACTTGGTTTCAACGGCCGCACGGGATGGTCCACCAGTACGGGCGGCAAACGCTTACTCAAAGGCGCAGAGCTGGCGAAGTTGCAGCGTGATTCGGATTTTTATGGACCACTCAAAATGAAAACCGTTTACGCAAAGGTGAGCATGCCGGGGATGAGTAAGATCGGCTTTAGAGATGTGTACGTGCTCGACTTACAGCCCGCTACCGGCGCAGTGGAGAGAATGTATCTCGACGCGCAAACGTTTTTGCCGGTGCGCGTAAATTCTGTACACGTGAATGGAACGGTTTCAGAGCCGGTCGAGACTTACCTCGATGATTGGCGGGAGGTAGACGGAATTAAGTATCCGTTCTCGATCAGCGAGCGTTTTGCGCGGCTGACGCTGACGTTTACTGTCAAAGAGATCAAACACAATGTGCTGCTTGATACACGTATGTTCGAGCCTTGATGTAAGTTCGCGCATAAGTGAAACTACCATTTCGAGCGGCTCGAATTACTTGACCTGACTCAACAATGGAGTAGGACCATGAAGATAGTAGGGGTCGGTCTCAACAAGACAGGAACAACAACCCTCGGCGCCTGTCTGCGTCATTGGCAGTTCAAACACATTTCCTTCGCACCGCCGATTTTTCAGTTGTGGCTTAAAAACGATCTCGAAAAATTGTTGATGTTGATGAAGGTGTTCGATAGCTGTGAAGACTGGCCCTGGCCGCTAATCTTCCGAGATATCGATCGCACTTTCCCTGGATCGAAGTTCATCCTGACCCGAAGAACCGACCCGGAGGTGTGGTTCAGGAGTCTTTGTAAACATGCGGAGCGAACGGGCCCCACCATCTTCCGCAAGCACGTTTACGGATTCGAGATGCCGCATCAGCACAAACGCGAGCACATTCACTATTACGAACAGCATCTTCAGACAGTGCGTGATTACTTCAAAGACCGACCGGAGGCGCTACTGGAGGTTTGTTGGGAAGAGGGCAGTGGATGGAGCGAGTTGGCACGGTTTCTCGACCGGCCGGAACCCAATATTCCTTTTCCTCATGAAAACAAGTCGCCAACTTGATCACTACTCGCGATACAAATTATCAAACCGCATACTCGACGGCGTGAAGCGCAAGTCGACAGTACCAGTTGGACCATTTCTCTGCTTCGCGATGATCAACTCAGCGACGTTCTTTCGATCTTCCGGCAGCGCTTCACGTTCCTCGGCTGATTTATACACTTCCTCGCGAAAGATGAACGCAACAACATCGGCGTCCTGCTCCAGCGCTCCGGACTCGCGTAAATCGGAGAGTTGTGGCTTGTGATCGGAACGCGACTCAGGCGCGCGCGAAAGCTGCGACAAGGCCACGAGCGGCACGTTCATCTCCTTCGCGAGTCCCTTCAACTCGCGCGAGATCTGCGACACTTCCTGCTGCCGCGATTCAACGCGCCTGCTCGAACCCGACATCAACTGCAAGTAGTCGACAATAATCAGATCCAGCTTCTTCTGTTCCGCCGCGAGTCGTCGAATCTTCGCGCGCATCTCGAGGACACTCAAACCGGGCGTGTCGTCGAGAAAGATCTTCGTATCGGCAAGTACACCGAGCGATTTCGCGATCTGCGCCCACTCCAGCCGCGAAAGAAAACCGTTACGAAAACGCTGCGCGTCGATGTTGCCCTGCGAACAGAGCATGCGCATCACCAGCGACTCTTTCGACATTTCGAGTGAAAACACACCAACGACAGCGCCCGCGAGGATCGCCGCATTCTCTGCCAGCATTAGCGCGAAACTCGTCTTACCCATGGACGGTCGCGCCGCGAGAATGATCAGGTCCGAAGGCTGCAAACCGGAAGTCATCTTGTCGAGATCGGCAAATCCGGTGGTGAGTCCGGTCAGGACCGCGGCCCGACCTTCCATCTCCTGGACCTTCTCGAGCAGTTGCTCCGCGATCGGTTTGACGTGCATGAACCCCTGGCGGATGCGTTCGTCAGCGAGTTGAAAGATCGCCTGCTCGGCGTGGTCCAGAATGAGCTCGGGTTCGTCTTCTTCGGCGAGTGCTTCCTGCGTGATCTTGTTGGACGTCTTGACGAGTTGTCGCAGCATCGACTTCCCGCGCACCACTTTCGCGTAGTGAGCGATGTTCGTCGAGTGTGGTAGACCGTACGTCAGGTTAGTGATGAAACTGACGCCGCCGACCGCTTCGAGAGAGCTCTCTTTTTTGAGCTCTTCGCCGATCAGGATGGGATTGATCTCAGCGCCGCGCTCGAAGAGTGCGATCATGGCGACAAAGATGCGCCGGTGCGAAGGCACATAAAAATCTTCCGGGCGAAGCTGTTCAATCGCCTGGCTGATTAAACCGTTGTCGAGCAGGATCGCGCCGAGAATGGCGCGCTCCGCTTCAGAACTGTTGGGGAGAGCACGTTCGAAGGGTTGTTCGCGAATGAAATCAGGAGTAGCCATAAGAAGACGCTGCATATTGTCTTAACATGCAGCGTCTATAATGCCCAAAAGATTTTCGGTTTTAAATCCGCGTCCGAAGATCCGCGTTAATCCGTGTTCTCGGCTTCGGCGGGTTTCGCGAGCTCGGCTTCCTGCTCCGGTGACAGGTGACCAACGATCACTTCACCTTCCGGCGCCACTCTGACCTTCAGATCGATCGTGACTTCACGATGCAGTCTCACCGGCACGGTATATTCGCCAACCCGCTTCAACGGCTCGCGCATGTGAATGCGATGACGATCGATCTCGTAGCCGCGCTCCTTTAAAGCTTCGGCGACGTCCATCGACGTCACACTGCCGTAAAGCGCACCCTGCTCACCGGCTTTGCGTTTGAACTCGAGCTGAAGCGAATCAATCTGTTCTGCCTGTCCTTCAGCCGTGGCCCGCTCCTTTGCTTCCTTCTTCAACAACGCAGCACGTTCGGATTCAATGCCTTTGACGTTGCCCGCCGTTGCTTCGACAGCGAGATTGCGAGGCAGCAAATAGTTGCGCGCGTAACCGGCTCTGACTCTTACAATCTCGCCGCGCGCCCCGAGGTCATCTACATCTTCGCGCAAAAGTACTTTCGTGTGTGCCATCTTTCTTCTCCTCTGCCGCCTTGTTAGTCGGTCGTGTACGGAAGCAGCGCGATGTTGCGGGCGCGCTTGATCGCTTCCGCCAGCATGCGCTGATGCGTCGCACAATTACCGGAGATTCGTCTCGGCAGGATCTTGCCTCTTTCCGGCAGATAGTTCTGCAACAACCTCACGTCTTTGAAATCGATCAGATCGACTTTGTCGATACAGAAACGACAAACGCGCCGGCGGTGCATACGGCGGCCACCGCCGCGGCCGCCCATGGGCCGTCTATCACCGTCGTCATCAGAGTCGTAGCCACCGCGATTGCGGTCTTCATAGTTGCTTGACATAACATTTATCCTCTTAAACTCGTCGATACCTCTACTCACCAGAGGCTATTCGCCGGCTTCGGCAAACTCCATCGCTGGACCACGACGCGGCGCAGAGCCT
Organism: Acidobacteriota bacterium; assembly: GCA_046730735.1. Taxonomy (GTDB): domain Bacteria; phylum Acidobacteriota; class Blastocatellia; order Pyrinomonadales; family Pyrinomonadaceae; genus PSRF01. The sequence continues at coordinate 11,061 of JBKPJP010000046.1, forward strand.
CCGCCCCGCTCCGGACGCTTCGCAGCCTTGCGGGCCCGGCGAGCCTTCAACTTCTCAGCGCGACGACGATCTTCGTCAACTCGCACGGTGATGTACCGCAGCACGCGATCGTTCACGCGCATGCGGCGTTCGAGCT
>JBKPJP010000047.1:0-3088 GCA_046730735.1 Acidobacteriota bacterium
GCATCCACGCTTCAGTCCAGCGCATGTAGGGTTTGCGAATCGTATAGAAACGTCGTCGTTGATAATAAAAGAACCCGCGCCTGTCGCGCAGGTGCTGAATCGTCCAGGACGCAACTTTCTGGGCCATCTTCAATGCATCTCTGTCGAGACTGCGACACTCGAGGAAAGTAACGATTGCGCTGGCGGCTGCGTGCGCATCCGCTGGATAAGGGTCGTCATGGTAGTACTTCGGCCATCCGTCCGCAAGAAAGAAGTTGTTTTTCCAATACTCGTAACCGCGCTCCAGTGCGGGTTGAAACTGAGGACCGAACGAAGTCGAGTTGATTATGCGCTGTAGCGAAAAGAGTATGTAAGCGGTGTGGAAATTATCAATCCACGACTGTTTTGGATCCGCGCCATAGAACCATGAACCGTCGGGTCGCTGGTTGTTGACGACGTAACGAGTCGCACGTTCCGCCAGCTCCAATAGTGCGCTCTCACCGGTTAAGTTACCTACACTTGCGAGCACCTCGGCCGCTAGTAAGCTCGCGTTGAAAACACGCGTGTTGCTGTGAGGCGCGTAACTAAAGCAAACCTCAGTCTCGTTATCGACACTCCTCGGCAAATCATTCTTTATGAACTCACAGACGCTACGCGCCTCTTCGTATAAACCACCTTCCACAAGTGCTCTCGCCGCAAACGCCGACGCCACGATCGTCGGCATCTCTCTTGCCGCAAAAAAATTCCTGCTTTGCCAGTCGAAGTTATAACTCCACGCGAGCCCGCTGTAGCCATCGATCCTCATCGACAGCAACGCTGCCAACATTTCCCTCGCCTGCTGCCGCGACTCTTCCGTCTTCACGCGCCGGTAATTCGCAAGCAGCGCGAGCGCAAACAAAGCCACTCCCTTCGCGTTGCGCTCCGCGGGTACGCGGACAAACGGGCGAACATCGACTGGAGATCGTTTGACGAGTTGAGTCCAGATAAAGCGAGCGTTGCGAGATTGGGCCAGCGGTGTTGCTTGAAACAAACGACTGTTCAGTGCGTCGAAAGGATCGTGTCCGGCAAAATCACGCGTGCGGCACCAGGAGAAGAGCTCGTCGTATGCGCTCTGAAACGGGATCAACCTTCCCTGCTTCCGACAGAAGTTTCAATCCGTCGCGGCGTTTCCACAAAACTCTCGTGCCATAGCTCGAACATCAACAGCGTCCAGAGCAGCTTGCGATGATTGGCCACGCCGCGTTCATGCTCATCCTGCAAACGCGCAACCAAAGCGGGGTTGAACACACCCGCACGGCGCACGCGTTCCGGTGACAACAGATCACGCGCGAGTGGTCGTAATGTTTCCTTCAACCACTCCGCCACCGGCACGCCAAAACCTTTCTTACCGCGTCGCGTCACAAACGGCGGCAACAGTTCATTCACTGCCTTCTTCAAGATGTACTTTGTCTTGTGTCCCCGCAGTTTGTAATTACGAGGCAACGCCGCCGCAAACTCCGCCACGCGCGGATCGAGAAACGGCGCGCGCACTTCCAGCGACACCGCCATGCTTGCGCGATCGACTTTCGTCAGGATGTCTTCCGCGAGATACATGCGCGTGTCAACGCTCTGCATCTGTGTGACCAGATCTTCGTTGTCGCACTCTGCCGCCATCTCACGCGCCTGCGCGTAGATCTCACTATCAGTCGCCGCGAGTGCCTCAGGCGTCAGCAACTCCAACTGCTCTTCCGGCGTGAAAGATCCAAACCAAACGTGATGGCGCGCGACTGTGTCGTACCTGGTTCCGGTGATAAATCGCGCCGCTTTGTAGTCAAACGAGAGATTCTTTGTCTTGACGGGCAGCAGTCTGACCAGCGGTTCAATGATCCCGCCGCGCAACGCCGGCGGAATGCGTTTGTAGAACTCCGCCCAACGCAAGCCGGCATACATCGGATATCCGGCAAAGAGTTCGTCACCGCCATCGCCTCCGAGCGCGACCGTCACGTGCTTTCGAGTGAAGCGCGATAAAAGATAAGTCGGCACGAGGGACGGATCGCTGAACGGCTCATCCATCCACGCGCCAATCTCGCTGACAAGATTCGCCGCCAGGTTTGCACTCAAACGCTCTTCGTGATGGTCTGTGCCGAGAAACTTCGCCACGCTCCGCGCGTACGCTGACTCGTCAAACGAAGCTTCAGCAAACGAGATCGAAAAGGTTTTGACGGGCTCCGATGATGCTGCGACCGCGAGTGCTGCTATGCTCGACGAATCGACGCCTCCGGACAAAAGAACACCAAGTGGCACGTCTGAAACCAAACGCATGCGGACGGCGTCAGCCATCAACTCCCGCAGGTGCTGAGCGGCGTCGTTCTCAGTCGGCACTGGTTCGGTCGTCTTATAACTGAGACGCCAATACCTCTCGACGTCTACGCGACCATTCTCGAGCGTGAGTTTGTGTGCTGCCGGAAGTTTGTTGATGCCTTCGTAGATCGAGAGCGGCGCCGGCACGTAGTCGAATGATAGGTAATAACGCAATGCCTGGAGATTGAGCGCCGGTTTGACTGCCGGGTGGGCCAACAGAACTTTAGGCTCCGACGCAAACAACAGCGTGTTGTCGAAGACGCCCCAGTAAAGCGGCTTCTCACCGAAACGATCGCGCGCGATGAGCAAACGGCGCCTGCGACTATCCCACAAAGCGAACGCGAACATGCCGTTGAGTTCGCGGACCATGTTGTCGCCGTACTCTTCATATAGGTGCGGCAACACTTCCGTGTCCGAAGCGCTGCGAAACGAGTGTCCGCGCCTTTCGAGATCCGCGCGCAGTTCGCGATAGTTGTAGATCTCGCCGTTGAGCACTACGGTGACTGTCTTGTCTTCGTTGAATACCGGTTGTTCGCCGGTGACGAGGTCGATGATTGCGAGCCGCCGCATTCCTAACGCCACGCCGCTGGTAACAAATAGCCCTTCGGAATCAGGACCACGATGGACCATCCGTTCGCACATTGCGTGCAGTAAATCTTTGCCATCCTCAGGAGGAGGCATGTGAGAATCGAGAGTGGCCCAGCCGGTAATGCCGCACATGATGTTTAGTTACGATCGGTTCCTGTCTCTTATACACATCTCCGAGCCC
>JBKPJP010000048.1:0-9895 GCA_046730735.1 Acidobacteriota bacterium
TGCTCGCGCCGTTGGGGACGGAGACAGGCAAAATTTTGTTGGAGACCGACACGGTTGCGCCGGGGGCGGTCGCGAAGCCGTTGTTGTCTGCATCAGGTGCAAAGCTGGTGAAGAAGTCTGGTCCGGCGTTGGTCCATGCAAAGTTATCGAAAGAATAGAAGAGTTGATAACGAAAACCCGCGGGGTTTGAGCCGTTGCGATACTTCTCGACGTCGTAAGAGATGAGCAGGCCCGAAAGAGCAGTCCCCGTGTTGTTCTGAAATTGTCCGTACAGGTTACCGCTGCCCGTGCTTGTTGCGCTCGAGATAAATCCGGGCGCGCGATCGGAGTTACCGAGAGTGGCTGTGCCGGCGCCAAAGTTGTAACTGCCCGGAGCAGCGTTGCTGGGCATATTGGCGCCTGCCGCGCGTGGAGTGGTGGAGTTGCCGCCGGACAAACTGCCGAGTGTTCTGGGAGGGACGATCGTTTCCTGACGAAAGTCAGCCGGCAGGTTCGAGGCCGCCGGACTGGTCACCGGAATACCCATACTGTCGAAGTTTTGCGTGGAAGGAACGGAAGTTGAAAGAGAGATCGCGGCGAACGCCACATAGACTGACGCGAACGCAACGACAGTTACGGTCGCGACAATACGCCACGTTCTTACGCGAGTTGGTCTATGGGTTTTTTGCTGGCGAGATCGTCGTAGCGGTAGTCGACTTTGACGGTCAAACATATGGGTAACCTCCCAAAACACTCGTGACGGAGAACGCGCTTTCGAGAGGTTGTACCGGCAGGGCAAACAGAGCCGGCAAGGGCTTGAAGGCTGATTATTAGCAGCTTTTCAGGGCAGGTCAACAAAGAAAAACGGTGTTTTTCCGCAGATGACAGGATTCTGGTCAACGTGACTTTGATCGGTCACATAGGCAGGGTGCGATCGGTCTTTTTGCGGGCGGATTCTGAGGCTTTGCGGCCCTCTGCGGATCTCTGCGGTCTCTGCGTTGAACGAATCTTTTAACGCAGAGAACGCAGAGAGCCGCAGAGGGCCGCAGAGTTAGAGGCTTTCTACTTCAGCGAGATGTTGACGGCTCGAACTACACCGTCGCCCATATCGATCTGCAACTGGTAAGTACCGGCTGACATCCCCTGCGTGCTGAGATTGAACAGGTAGTATCCATTCTCATAACGGAAGAGATTGCCTGTGGACGCTGCACCTGGGGCGTCAACATCAACCGGATCTCCGAGGACGTTGTTGTTCACCTGGTAGACCAGCAGGTGGATCTCTGCATCAGTCACACCGGCGCTCGCGCCTGTCAACTGAAACTTGAGCGGCAGTGTGCGTCCGGCCTTGTAAGTTCCACCGGCTATCACCGGGGCCAGCAGGTTGGACCACGTGTAGGCCACGCCCACAGTGAACTGCTGTTCCGCGTACAGGTTGGGACTGCCGTCGTCCGTGACTCGCACAGTCAGAGTGTAGATGTGACCACCCTGTGCCGCTGTCGGAGTCCAACTGAAAGCACCAGTCGAAGGATTGATCGTCGCGCCGCTCGGAACTACGCCGCTCAAACTATACGTCAGCGTTTGCGGCGGCAGGTCGATGTCAGAACTAACAGCCGTAAAGCTCAGCGTGTTGCCGACATTGACCGTCTGATTCGCGATTGCGTTCAGTGTGGGCGCATCGTTAGTAGCGCTGACCGTGACGTTCACTGTTCCGGTCGTACACCTGGAATCAGCCGCACCGTCGGTGGTCCCGTTATCGCAGACCTCATACGTAAAGCTTGCCGGGCCGTTGTAGTTCTGATCCGGCGAGTAAGTGATGGTCCCGCTCGAGAGCGAGACTGTTCCGTGTGTGTCGGCAGTTGCAGACACGCTCGTAACGGTCAGCACCTGAACGTTCTCGTTTGCCGGCCCAGCACTGTCATTGCTTGTCAGGTTCGACGCCGGAATCTCGACGTTCTCATCCTCATTGGTGTTCGCCGTGTCGTCGGTAGCGACCGGCGCATCGTTCGCTTCAGTGGTCGTGATGGTTACGGTCGACGTATTCGAGTCTCGCGAACCGTCGTTGGCCCTGAATGTGAAGGTATCGCTGCCGTTGAAGTCCGGATCGGGTTGATACGTTCGATTCGCTCCCGTGCCCGTCAACTGGCCGTGGGCAGGCGGAGTGACAATCGTGAAAGTGAACGAAGCATTCGGAATCGGGCTGACTGCGGTCAGCGTGATCGACTTCGACGTGTCTTCCGACGTGGTTACGGCCTGGCCTTCAGTTCCCGGAGGATTACTTCCGTTTACACCTGCTTCGATCGCGTTTTCAATCGCGTCGGGCACGTTCGAGAAGAAATCGTAACCGGTCATCGCTTCAACTGCATCGACCGTCGTCAGGTAGGTGGTCCAATCGTTGTTTCTGATGCCCTGGATGTTAGGCATGTTCACCGCAATGGTTCTCGTGCCGGCAGTCACGCGCGATATATCGTTGTCGCCCTTTGGAATAACGAGCACGACTTTCCACGTAGACGAAGGAACTGCTACGTGACCGTTAGCGATTGTAAACGACACACCGCCATTGCTGCCGGTGCCGCCGGATCCGTGTGGACCAGCAACGATGTAGAGCTCGTTTGCCGGCGTGAGCGTGCGCAGGAAGTTTTCCAAATCCGCCCATGGTCCCTGATTGTTGTCGGGTGATTGGGCGACCATGTTCGACATCAGGAACGTTGCCTGGTTGATCGGGATCGAAGTCTCCTTGTCGCGATCGGCGTTCGGTGTCATGTGACCGCGATCGAAACCGCTGTTGGAGAAGTCGGTTGCCTGCACGCGATACCACGTTGGCAGGACGGCCGGATCAGGCCTGAATGTATCAACACGCGCTAACGTGCCAATCCATTCATCGGAGAGATGCCAGCTAACCCAGTTTGGACCACCCTTGTCCCTGTTGTAGGAGAGCGTGAATTCCGGTTTCTCCATCAGGTAGTTGTTGGGTTGATTGATGTCGGCCGTTGCGCCATTCGGATTACCAAACGTCAGGTGAACGCTCGGCGGATATGGCGGCGCAGTTCCTTGCGAGACAGTAAACGTGGCTACGTAGTTTGCGATGAGTGTATCGTCGTTTGGACCAGCGTCGTCCGTGTCCTGATCGTGAATCTGATCTTTGAAGATCGTGAAGGTACACTGCTCGCCCGCCTGGAAGTTCACGTTGGGCGTGATGACGTAAACCTTATCAGCACCGGCAACGGTGGCGTCGTTGTGAAGCCCTGTCTGGGTGCAGCTGATATTGAAGAATGAGCTACTTACGTTGACTGGCTCGGTAAAGTTGATTGTGATACTCGCATCGCGCGGCGCGTTGATGCCGTTTTTGCGAGGATCGCTGCGAAACACGGCTGGACCAATCTCCACGATCGGCGCCGTGCGGCGTGGACTCGGAGTGCCCGTGACGAAGTCGTCCTGGTTGTTGTCGTTATCGATTGCGCCGCCGTTCTTTCTGAAGATCGCGGAAGTGTTGCTGGGCGCCGGTGCATTTGCCGTCTCCGCACAGGTGGCGCCTGTGCCGTAGCCGACAAAATCTACGATGCTGATATTACCCAGCGGGCATGGGCCCTCGAGTGGATCGAAGTTATTCACGAGGGCGACCTTGCCGCTCGTGGCGCTCATATTGATGTCGCCGTTGATGTTTGCGGCCGGCAGCGGCGCTCCCGTAGCGCCACCCGCGAGCGCAATCAAATAGTATTGACCAGGCTCGATGAAGCCGCCGATGGGCTGCGAAGTGAAGTCCCAACTGTCGCCCGCCGCGGACGTATACTGCAATGACCAACCGGTTAAATCGACCGTGTGGTTAGTCGGGTTGAAGAGTTCGACGAAATCATTCGTAAAGGTCGCGTTGGTATTGCCGCCGCCACCGTAAAGTTGACTGATGGTGACGTGTGGTTCCTGGACCGTCACAAAGATCGAAGCGCTGGCGCTGCGAGCCTGAGCATCTGTAACCGTCACCGGCAAACTCTTTGGCCCCGGCGTGTTGTTCACGGGAACACTCGCGACGAACGTAAAGGTGTTTCCCGCACCACTGAACGACTGTGTCGCCGAGCCGCCGATCGCAGACAGATCAGCAGTCACATTTATTCCCGTACTCGTTGGGTTTTGGGCCGGAGAAACAGTCACGGTCAGAGTGGTGCTGTTTCCTGTTTGCACGGTACTCGGTTGAGCGGTTCCGATCGCGAACAGGCCCGTGCAACTATTTGTTGGCGATGAGCTGTTGCGCGGGCTCGGTGCCCCTGTCGCAAAGTCGATCGCATTGTTGTCGGTATCGAAGCACCCGTTATTCTTGCGCAGCGCAGCGGTTGTGTTGCTGAGTGTGGCAGCCGGCGAGCCTTCAGAGCAGGTCTCTGTACCGTAACCGACGAAATCGATAATTCCGCCGCCGACGGGACAGTTGGCGGTCAACAGAGTTTGGTTACTGACGAGGGCGACCTTTCCAGATGTTGAGCTAACAAGGCCGCCGCCTACTGCGTCAGGCGTAGGTAGATTGTCGGTGCCTCCCGCGCCTTGGGACTGCTGTACGAGGTAATACTGTCCGGGTTGAAGAACAAAGTTGGTCAGGTCCGTCTTTTGCCAGTTTGTCTGGCCGGCGTTCGCGATTTGGACGGACCAACCATTCAGATTAATTGGCGCCGCGGAGTGATTGATAATCTCGACAAAGTCGTTTTTCAATGTCGCGCCAGTGTTGCCGCCGCCACCGTACACCTGGCTAATGATGACGGAGCCCGGAACTGGTGTTGGACTCGGCGTTGGTGTTGGTGTGGGTGTAGGCGTTGGAGTTGGTGTCGGAGTAGGAGTCGGTGTGGGCGTTGGACTCGGCGGCACGCAACCGGACGAGTTCTGCGGATCGCTCGGCGTGATCAGTTGGAAGTCGTTTAGATTGTTATCAGTGTCAGTGCCGCTTCCAGCCGCGCCGCCCGGTTTTCGCTCGTAGCTGCGGTTCAGATTATTTGCACCCAGACTCGGTAATATCGTGCCTTCTTTGTATGCAGAGCCAGCGCTCATTCCGACCTGATCCACAAAGGTGCCGTCAGGCAGAGTCAGTGCGATGCCGCCATCATCTGTAATGCCGACCGTATATGTTTGATTCCCCACAACGGTGCCGCTGTAACCACCTGCGGCAGCGTTGGTAAGTAAATAATGGCATCCAGGTTGAAGGGTAGTACCGGCAGTTATCGTCGCTCTGACTGATACTCCCGCTGCATTATTCGAACCTCTGATTGCCCAGCCGCCGATGGCAACCGGAGCCCCGGAAAGATTGTACAGTTCGACGAATTCGTCGTTTCCGCCATTCGGTCCACGAACGCGAAACTCACTGATAACAACGTTTGTCGAAATCGCCTGCACGCGAGACGAAAAACTCAAAAAGATCATGAAAGCAAAAATGGCGAGTATCACGAACGCAGACGCTGCGAACGCACGGGCTCGTCGTGTCGGGGGAAGGGGCTTAGTCAGACGCATACAATCTTCCTTTTACTTAAAAATTTACTAACTCAGCACACAGTTTGAGAGGAATACCGGAGGATATATGAGGCCGGCAGGTTAAATGTGGTTGCCTTTTATCAGGTTCGTTTGGATGGGTCAAGTTACAGCGACGTTTGGTCGGAACTTCGTTATCCACAGATTACACAGATTCTATAATCAATCTGCGTAATCTGTGGATATGAGTTGTTAACTCCGCGTACAGACATGCATAATGCGTCTCACGGAGGAACACCTTCTTACTTTGCTTATCGAGTCGATTGAACTGCGCGAAATACGCCTGCCTCTCGTTCACTTTTTCGAAACAAGTTTCGGTCGCACCACTGAGCGACGCATTGTCCTCGCGCGCGTTATCGATTCCGATGGCGCCGAGGGTTGGGGAGAATGCACGGCCGGCGAGGGACCGTTTTATAGCTACGAGTGGACCGAAACGGCCTGGACAACGCTGACCGAATTCCTCGCACCGATGGTTATCGGCAAACAGATCGACAGCGCAGCACACGCGTTCGGTTTAATGAAGCGTCTGCGCGGTCATCGCATGGCCAAAGCCACGATCGAAACTGCGTGCTGGGATCTCGAAGCAAAACGTCTCGGCGTGCCGTTGTGGAAACATCTCGGCGGCGTGCGTAGCGAGCTCGCTTGCGGCGTGTCGATCGGCATACAGGACACCCCCGAAATCCTGCTCGAGAAGATTCGCAAAGAGCTTGACGCCGGCTACCAGCGTATCAAGATCAAGATCAAACCCGGCTGGGATCTGAAGATCATCGAACGCGTGCGCAAAGAGTTTCCCGACATTCGCCTGATGGGCGACGCGAATTCAGCATACAAGCTCGCCGACGTGCCGTTGTTCAAGCAATTGGACCAGTTTAACCTCATGATGCTCGAGCAGCCGTTGGCCCACGACGACATCTTCGATCATGCGACGCTGCAACGACAGATTCAAACTCCCGTTTGTTTAGACGAGTCGATCCAGTCGGCTGAAGACGCTGCACATGCGATCTCGCTTGGATCGTGCAGGATAATCAACGTCAAGCTCGGGCGCGTCGGTGGTCACTCAGAAGCCAAACGAGTCGAGGCTATCACGTGCGACAATGAGATTCCGATCTGGTGCGGCGGCATGCTCGAATCGGGAATCGGACGGGCACACAACATCGCGATGTCGACGCTCGCTAATTTCACCTTACCCGGCGACGTTTCGGCCAGCGCGCGTTACTGGGAAGAGGACATCATCGATCCGCCGGTCAGGGTAAGTCCGCGTGGCACGATCACGCCGCCTGATTCGCCCGGGATAGGATTCGCAGTCAACTTGCCACGGATAGAAGCGTTGACAGTACGCAAAGAGATCATCAAATGAGTTCAGTCGCACGTCAGATCTTTACCGCTTTGCAGGCGAGGCAGCCGGAGATCGAGGCACTTATTCAGTCGCTCGTTGAGATCGAGTCGCCGTCAGGTGACGAGCAGGGAAGCCGGGCTGTAGTGGATGTGTTGGTCCAGAATGCAAGCCGGCTCAGTTGCGTCGATGAGATCGAGCGTGTAGACGCGCCGGACTTCGGCCAGAATCTCGTAATCAAAGCCTTTCATAAACAGAACAACGCGAGACAGATCCTTGTGGTGGGCCATACGGACACCGTTCACGAGCGTGGTTCTGTCGCTGAACGTCCGTGGCGTCGCGAGGCGGGCAGGATTTATGGACCAGGCATTTTCGACATGAAGGCAAACTGCGCGCTCGCGATAGAAGTGCTGCGTGCTTTATCCGAATTGAATGTGGCGCCGGCATTTGGTGTGACGTTGGCGTTGACTTGTGACGAAGAAGTCGGGAGTTTGAGCGGTTGGCCGTTGCTCGAACGTTTAGCACGATCGCAGGAAACGCGTTGCGCGTTAGTAATGGAACCGCCTGCGTCAGGCGGACGCGTGAAGACAGGCCGCAAAGGAACCGGAGTTTTCGCGATCAGAGTTGAAGGAAAGGCCGCGCACGCCGGTCTCGAACCGGAGAAAGGCGCGAGTGCGATTCTCGAATTAGCGCGACAGACGGAACACCTTCACGCCCTTAACCTGTCCGGGTCGGGAATTACTCTGAACGTCGGCGTGGTCCATGGCGGGACGAGATCGAATGTAGTCGCGGCTGAAGCCGAGGGTGAAATCGACGTTCGGTTTTCAACTGCCGCCGAGTCGCGGGAGATCGAGCGCATCTTTTCGAACATTAAATCGATCGACGACCGCACGAAAGTTTTCGTTTCCGGCGGTATCAGCCGGCCGCCGATGGAACGAACCGCCGCCGTTATCGAACTTTATGAGAAAGCGCGCGCGGTAGCAGCCGAGATTGATTTCCAACTCGGTGAAGCGCAAGTCGGCGGCGCGTCTGACGGAAACTTTATCGCCGCGATCGGAATACCGGTGCTCGATGGACTGGGCATCAGCGGCGATGGCGCGCATGCCGTTCACGAACACATCGAGGCCGACGACATCGCGCGACGCGGCGCAATCATCGGCGGACTATTGATGGAAGCATGTTAATCGCAACCTGGAACGTCAACTCAATCCTCGTGCGAATGCCGAACGTCATCCGCTGGCTCGACGCAGTCAAGCCCGATGTTCTCTGCATGCAGGAAACGAAGTGTACTGACGACAAGTTTCCCACGCTGCTTTTCCAGGAGCGTGGTTATCAGTGCCAACTCTTCGGACAGCAGACATATAACGGCGTCGCGATTCTCACGCGTGAGACGTCCGACACGAAGCACCGCGGTTATCCCGGCGATGATGAAAGCGCGCAGTCGCGTTTAATCACGTCCACTGTCAACGGCATCAACATTATCAACGTCTATATTCCAAACGGACAGGCTGTCGGTTCGGAGAAGTTTCAGTTTAAGCTCGCGTGGATGCAGCGCCTGCGAGAGTTTTTTGATGCGAACTACGATCCGAAGGCGCCCGTGTTGCTTTGCGGTGACTTCAACGTTGCTCCCGAAGATCGCGACGTGCACGACGTGCGATTGTGGCGAGGGCGCATCATGTTCAGCGATCAGGAGCATGCTGCGTTACAGCACATAAAAGATTTTGGCTTCACGGATGCGTTTCGTTTGCACGAAGAGGCGGGCGGACATTTCACGTGGTGGGATTATCGCGCAGGCGCGTTTCGTCGCAACCTCGGACTTCGGATCGATCACATCTGGATTACTGAGTCACTTGTCTCGCGCAGCGTCCGCAGTTGGATCGACATGGAGCCACGCACCTGGGAAAAACCCTCCGATCACGCCCCCGTCGTTGCAGAGTTTTAGCCACAGATTACACAGATTATTTTACGGATTTAATCGGATTTTATATCCGTGTTATCCGTGGCTAATTTGAGGTTAGTTCTGCGGTTTTCTCGGTGATGTCTTTCTGTGCCCACTCGTTATCACGGCTCGCCTCGCCGGCTTTCGAGCGCTTCGCGGCTTTCATCTTTTGGACCAGGTCCATGTGTGTTGAGAAGTAGGGAAGACTCTTGCCGACGATTTCCTGGACGGAGTCGAAGCCTTTGTCCGTCATGAACTTCTCGACGCCTTCCTTCAACTCGTCAACCATCTTCACACCCTGCAACATCACGCCGGTGCAGATCTGAACGGTCGATGCGCCCAGCAACATAAACTCGAGTGCGTCGTGAGAGTTTTCAATGCCGCCGATGCCACTGATGGAAACGTCATCGGGAATCGCGAGCGCCAGTTGACTGACCATTCGCAAAGCAATCGGCCTGACAGCCTGCGCGGAGTAACCACCCGGAACACAGTAACCTTCAACTGTCGGCATCGGACGCAACGTATCGAGATCGACGCCGATCACAGACAGGATCGTGTTGATAGCCGAGATGCCGTTCGCGCCGCCGCGTATCGCCGCCTGGGCAGGCTCGCGAATGTTGGTGATATTCGGCGTCATCTTGGCCCAAACCGGAATCTTCGCGACTTCAGTAACCCAGCGCGTCACTTCCTCCGTGAGGTCCGGATGCTCGCCCATCTCCGATCCCATCTTGCGTTCGGTCATGCCGTGCGGGCACGAGAAGTTGAGCTCAAAACCATCGACGCCCGTGTCCTGGACCATGCGCGTCAGCTCCTGCCAGCGGCTCTTCTCATACTCCTCCATGATCGACGCGATGAGGATGTTGTTTGGATACTCTTTTTTGACCTGGCGAAACTCGTCGAGCCAGACGTCGATCGGTCGATCCGAGATCAGCTCGATATTCTCAAACCCGATAACTTCGCCCGTTGATCGCGAACGCAGTTTGCCGTAACGCGGCACAACGTTTACGACCTTCGCCGACTCGAGGCTGACCGTCTTCGCAACAGCGCCGCCCCAGCCGGCGTCGAACGACTTTGCGAGCACGCGAGCGTTCGTTCCCGGTGGTCCCGAGCCGAGGACGAACGGGTTCGGAAACTTCATACCGTTA
>JBKPJP010000049.1:0-2182 GCA_046730735.1 Acidobacteriota bacterium
GCCAACCATCGTTGCGCAAGCGCTGGCGAAAGTAACCGTAACGATAAAGGAGACCGACTGCGATGAGCGACAAGCCGAGGTCACTCGCCGACTTGAGATGATCGCCTGCGAGAATACCGAGGCCACCGGAATAAAGCGGGAGCGAAGTGTGTACACCAAACTCCGCGCAAAAATATGCGACCGGGTGTTCCGTCGTTATCGATGCCGGCTGCAAGTGCGGCTGGGCAGTCATGTACGACTGAAAACGCTCATCGAGACGTCGCACACGTTCGAGGTAGACAGGATCCGTAGCGGCTTCAGCCAATCTATAGGAAGAGGTGCGGGCGAGTAGCTGGCGCGGGTTGCGCTCACACTCTTCCCAGATCTCCGGGTCGAGGTCGCGGAAAACACTCTCGCCGTCAGCGGCCCAGCTCCACCAGTAATTCCAGGCCAGGCGCTCGAGCGGAATCAGTGGAGCGGGCAGTTCATTCTTCCGCCCCACACCTTGTTCGATTTCAGTCGTATCAATCATCTGTTGGTAGTTTGGCGGCTGCAAAGTGGGAGAGTCTACTAGAAATCCCGGTGCTGGAGAAATGCGCGCGAGTCAGTCACCGCGTGGCTCGGTTGTGATCTCGTCGAACATGTCCTGGCGTCGCAGCGCTTCGGCTACACATTTCGCCGTGTGCTCGGTGAGTGGGTGTTCAGGATCGGTACTCGCGATCTCAAAAACACCGTCGTCGAGCATAACCACTCCGAGCAACCCGAGGGTCACTCCGGGAGTGATCAGAATTTCATCCATGTTGTGGATGCGAAAGCGGCCTGTTTGTTCGACCCAGTCTTCGATGAACGGATCGCGCAGAGCATGCTCGGCATCAGACTCGGAAAGATACGCGCCTTCGACGATGAGACAATATTCGCGCACTTCTTTGGACTATTTAAGTAGGTTCGTTTTTTGGACCAAGAGCCGCCGGCAGGTTGTCCGGACCGGTAAACTTTACCACTGGAGACTAAGGACGCCAAATAAAAATAGGTCCTATATGACCATAGGACCTATTTTCCCGAACCTATTCAATTTTTCTTATCGCGCGCGGGCGTACTGCCGGTTCAGCGTCTCGCGCAAACGCGAGAAGTAAGAATCGAAAGTTACAAACCCGTCCGTGCCCTGGAAGAAGGCGCGGCCGCCGGTCTCCTTGCTGACCCGGTTGAGCGAACTCTGTCCATAACTCGCAGCCAAACGGTTGCGACTGGTCAGTCCCACTGACGGCGCATAGAAACTGAAGATCGACACGTGACGCTTGTTAGCTTCCGAGATCGTCCGGTCGATATCGAGCGTATGGCCCGCGGCAGTCGAATCAAAGCCACGCGATGTATCCAATCCATCTGAAATCAGTAACAAAGCGTTTGCGTTGGTGCCGCCGGTTTCAAACTTGCGTAGCGCTTCAATCACCTCGACATAAGGATTGAACGCTGAACTGCCGCGACTCGCGGTCGGAATGCGTAGCGACTTCGCAGCCTTCTCGAGGTCGGTGGTAAATGGTTGCCTGACTTGCAGTGTACCGCTGGTAATGTAACCAACCATCACCTGCGATCCCTGCGGTAGAGATCGAATGAAATCTTTCGTCACGCCAATCTCGTTGGCCACCTGCGATACAAGATCATCCTGAATGAGCACCGCCAGATTCAACGGCTCGATGCTCTGTAAACTTTTGTTGTTGTCGTTTGCCTTTGCGGAGCCTATTCCAATCGATGAAACTGCGATTAGAAACGCGACCGCCCAGGCCAGAACTTTGCGGTAATCCATGACTTTCCACATCTCCTATTCCAAACGCTATCAGATGCAACCAGCACGCCGAAGGATGGCTATTAGTGTTGTAATTGGGTTCTTCTCTGCGATCTCTGCGTCCCTCTGCGTCCTCTGCGTTTAAACAGCTATTTCACGCAAAGATCGCAGAGGACCGCAGAGAGCGCAGAGAGGTGGCTCAACTTGCCTTAACTTCCACGGTTCGATAAATTACTGGCCTAAATCAAACCCTTCGCAAAAAATTTACATGCCTGAAAGGAATCAAATGTATGAAAGTCTATCCGACCGAAGCCATCAGAAATCTCGCTGTCATTGGACATGGCGACGCAGGGAAGACGCAGCTTGTCAGCTCGCTTCTCTACGTCGCCGGAGCCACACCGCGCTGGGGAAAGGTAGATGAAG
>JBKPJP010000050.1:0-6453 GCA_046730735.1 Acidobacteriota bacterium
GTGCCGGCTGAAAGTGGGATTCAGAGGCTGCGACGCGGAATCACGCTCGAAGACGGTACGCGCACTGCGCCCGCCAAAATCAACAAGCTGCACGAGACGCAAACGAATGCGTGGTACGAAGTGTTGCTTCATCAGGGACGCAACCAGCAGGTGCGTCGCATGTTTGAGTTGATCGGGCATTCGGTGTTGAAGCTGCGCCGTGTGCGGATCGGTTTTCTCAACGATGAAGGTTTGAAGCCGGGATACTGGCGGCTGTTGTCTCCTTCGGAAGTGGCGAGATTGATGAAAAAGAGGTAAAAACAAAGCACTATGCAATTTGAGTTAACCGAAGAGCAACAACAGGTCAAGATGAGTGTGCGCGAGTTTGCGCAATCGGAGATCGCGCCTCACGTTTTGGAATGGGATGAGTCTCAGCATTTTCCGATCGAACTACAACCGAAACTCGCGGAACTTGGTTTGCTCGGTGTGCTGTTTCCTGAAGAGTATGGTGGCGCGGGTATGGGTTACGTCGAGTACGCCACGATCATCGAAGAGCTGTCGCGCGTTGATGGATCGGTAGGTATCTCAGTGGCCGCGCACAATTCGCTCTGCTCGAATCACATCTACAAGTTCGGCACTGAAGCGCAACGCCGAAAGTATCTCGAGCCTCTGGCAAAAGGTAAACATCTCGGCGCGTGGGGACTCACTGAACCGAGCGCCGGATCTGATGCTTCGGGCACAAAATCCACTGCGGTGCGCGCGGATGGTGGTTGGGTTGTCAACGGTTCGAAGAACTTCATCACTCACGCGATCCATGCAGACACATGTGTCGCGATGGCAGTCACGGACAGGTCGAAAAAAAGCAAAGGTATTTCAGCGTTCATCTTCGAAAAGGGGATGAAGGGGTTCTCGCCTTCGAAGAAAGAGAACAAGCTTGGACTGCGTGCTTCGGAGACGGCGAGCGTTGTTTTTGAAGACTGTCTGGTTTCTGATGAACACTTGCTGGGCGAAGAAGGAATGGGATTCGTGAACGCGATGGAGATACTCGATGGTGGTCGTATCTCGATTGCGGCGCTGGCCGTTGGTATCGCGCAGGGCGCGTATGAGTCGGCGGTGCGCTATGCGCAGGAGCGACAGCAGTTTGGAAAACCAATCGCGGAGTTTCAGGCGATCCAGTTCAAGCTCGCGGATATGGCGACGCAGATCGATGCGGCACGTTTGCTGATGTATCGCGCGGCCTGGATGAAAGACAATGGCAAGAAGACTACGAAAGAGTCTTCGATGGCGAAGCTGTTTGCGTCAGAGATCAGTGTGAAGGTTTGTGAAGAAGCGATCCAGGTGCATGGCGGGTACGGCTACACGAAAGACTATCCGCCTGAGAAATACTGGCGCGACTCGAAGCTCTGCACGATTGGTGAAGGGACATCGGAGATCCAGCGCATCATCATCGCCCGTGAAGTGCTGAAGCAGGTATGAGCAAAAGCAGTTTCACACAAAGGCACAAAGGAAGACACGAAGACACAAAGAGGCCATCTTCTTAGTGCCTTTGTGTCTTCCTTTGTGCCTTTGTGTGAAACATATCCAGGCGAGTAAGGATGCCGGCACAGACCAACACTCTCAGTGAGCGCGTGAGCAACGGTGAGGCGGCCGCTGTGGCGCGTGCCATCTCGAAGATCGAGGATGGCTCGGCCGGCGCCGCGGCGCTGATGAAGGAGATCTACCAGCGTTCGCGCGGAGCACTCGTGATCGGAATCACGGGCTCGCCGGGCGCCGGCAAGTCGTCCCTCGTCGATAAGCTCGCGATGTTCTATCGCAAGAGCGCTGAGCGTGTCGGCATAGTCGCCGTCGATCCTTCGAGTCCGTTTTCCGGCGGCGCGATCCTGGGTGATCGCATACGGATGCAGACGCTTGGCCTGGACGAAGGCGTTTTCATTCGCTCGATGGCCACACGCGGCAATCTCGGCGGATTGGCGCGGGCGACGGTCGATGCAGTCGCCATTCTCGATGCGGCTGGCTACGCGAAGATCATCGTCGAAACAGTCGGTGTTGGTCAGGACGAGGTCGAAGTCGTCAAAGCAGCGGATGTTTCCGTCGTGGTGCTGGTGCCCGGCATGGGTGACGACATTCAGGCCATCAAGGCCGGTATCATGGAGATTGGCGACATCTTCGTCATCAACAAGGCTGACAAGGAAGGTGTTTACGCCACGGAAAAGGAGCTGGAATCGCTGTTGTCTCTCGCCTCGCGTGACGATGGTTGGGACCCGCCAATTGTCAAGACAGTCGCCACTGAAAATCATGGCGTGGCCGAGCTCGCCCACGCAATCGAACGCTTTTGCGACGCTCAACTCGGGGCTCGCGTAAGCAGCGAACGGCGCCGCGCTATCGCCCGCTGGCGGATTGTCGAGTTGTTACGTGAAAACCTGTTGGCGCGCGTTTTGGCAAGTGATGCCTCGGTTGCTATGCTAAACCGGCTGGCTGATGAAGTTGCAACCCGGCGGCGAGATCCTTATTCTGCGGTAGAGGAGATTATTCAGGCTGCTGAAAGTTGATCACATCGGAATCGCTACTGCGAGCATCGAAGAAGGTTTGGCAGTTTGGCGGGATGCGCTTGGTTTGGAAGTTCATTCGACGGAAGAAGTCCGAGAGCAGGGCGTTAAGGTCTGTATGCTCGCAGTCGGCGATACTCACGTCGAATTGCTCGAGCCGCTCGGTCCCGAAACAGCAGTGGGGAAATTCTTAGCCAAACGCGGGCCCGGAATGCATCACATCGCCGTGGAGGTCAAGGACATCCGCGCCTCGCTCGCGGAGTTGAAGAACAAGGGAGCGCGGTTGATTGACGAAACTCCGCGCGTAGGTGCGGGTGGCTGCCTGGTCGCTTTTGTTCATCCGTCTTCGGTTAATGGCGTGCTGCTCGAGTTGGTACAGCATCAATAGGTTTTAGGAAAGGACAGTATTTTGAATTCTACAAGAAAAGCTCTCATTGCCGCGGCCGTCGCCGTGATTTTTGCGCTGGGCCTCATCTTCTGGCAGGTCAAAGCCAGGAAGACCGGACCGGTCGAGTTGACGCCCGAAGATATGGCCGTAATCGCCGAATCTCAGCCGCCGCAAATGCGTGCCCGGCTCTCGACTGACGAGAATGCGCGCAAGGAGTTTGCAGAGCAGATAAAACAGTTGTTGGCCGTGGCCGAAGAGGCGGAGGCGCATGGAGTCGATCGCTCGCCCGAGATGAGACGCCAGCTCGAGTTTCAGAAAGCCAGCATCATTGCGCAAAAGTATTTTACCGATCAGGGCGAAGGTGCTGACATCACCGACGCCGAAGTCGATGAGTTTTTCAAGCTCCCGAGCAATACGAGTAAGTTTGATCAACTGCTTGCCGACGCGAAGAGCCAGGATCCGCAATTCGCCGCCCAGGAAATTCCACCCGAGCAGATGACGATGCTCAAGCAGCGCCTCGGCCGGATCTACGTTGCTGAGCACAAGGCGATTGAGAAGGGAATCGACAAGAAGCCTGAGGTTCGTTTGCAGGTCATGCTACAGCACGCTCGCGCCGTCGCACAGAAGTATGCGATGGACAGCCTAAAAGACAAGATGGAAGCGACGGACGCAGAGGTGAACGATTACCTCTCGAAGCATCCTGAGCTTGACACTGACAAGAAGAACCGCGCCACGGCCGAGGAAGTTCTCAAACGAGCGCGTGCAGGTGAAGACTTTGGGAAACTCGCGCAGGAGTTTTCGACGGACGGCAGCAAAGACAAAGGCGGCGATCTCGGCTGGTTCGGACACGGGGACATGGTGCCCGAGTTTGAACAGGCCGCTTATGCTCTGAAGCCCGGCGAGATCAGCGACATCGTCCAGAGCAAGTTTGGCTTCCACATCATCAAGCTGGAAGAGAAAAAGTCTGAAACAAAAGACGGCAAGACGGAAGAGAAGGTTCACGCGCGTCATATCCTGATCAGCGACCCCGCCGCAAATCCGTTTGGACCACCGCAGACGTCGCGCGACAAGGCGAAGGCGGCAATCGAGCAGGAAAAGACGAAGAAGGTGCTTGACGAGATCGTCAGTCGCTCGCATGTGAAGGTCGCTGACAACTACCAGGTGAAAGCGCCCGAGCCGCAGCAACCGATGCAGGGCTTGCCGTTTGGTCAGCCGGGTCAGCCCGGCAGCGAACCACCTCCGGCGCCTGCAGAAAAACCGTCACCCGCGGCGCCGGCTAAAAAGAACCAGCCCAAGCCGAAGAAGCCGTAACGTTTGGTTCGATGTTCGTGCAGATAGGTCCTATAGTTTATATAGGACCTATTTGAGTGATTGCGATGCAGTTAGGCGATTATCGCGTGGAGATCGTTCAGGACACCGAATTTCGTCTCGATGGAGGAGCGATGTTCGGAGTGGTTCCACGCAAGCTCTGGGCGAGGGAATGTCCGCCGGATGATGACAACCGGATCCGGATGAACATGAACTGTGTGTTCATCGACACGGGTTCTGAAAAGATCCTGATCGAAACCGGAATCGGCGACAAGTGGACGGCGAAACAGACGTCGATGTACGGCATCGATCGTGTGCGTCCGTTGGACGAAACGCTGAAGATGCGCGCCGGTGTTGGGGCCCACGAGATCACGATCGTGGTCAACACGCATCTGCACTTCGATCACGCGGGAGGAAACACGCGTCTGGATGCGAGCGGCAAAGCAGTGCCGGCGTTTCCAAACGCACGCTACTTTGTCTCCGGTGCTGAGTTGGACCACGCAGAGCATCCGGGTGAGCGCGATCGCGCGAGTTATCTGCCTGAGAACTGGCGGCCGGTGGTTGAATCGGAGCAACTCGAAAGAAAAGACTCCGATTACGAAGTGGTCCCCGGTTTGAGAATGGAAACGATCGCGGGCCATAACCGCTCGATGCAGTGCTGGCGACTGCAACGCGATGGCCAGACGATGTTTGGGTTTGCCGATCTCGTGCCGATGCGCGCGCACGTGCGTCTCCCGTGGATCCCGGGCTACGACCTTTATCCGGTGGAATCTCTCGAGGCCAAGAAGCGGCTGTTGCCGCAAGCGGCGCGCGAGCGTTGGCTTTGCATGTTCTATCACGATCCTGACGAACCGTTGTGCCGGTTAGAGCAGGGAGAAAAGGAGTTTAGTCCGCTTCCGTATCGCGAAGTGGACCAGCAGCTTTCATGAGTACAGCTTCAGGAGTTCGGGTTGGCATTATCGGTGGCAGTGGTCTTTACCAGATGCCGGAGCTGAGCGGCGTGGAGGAAGTCAAAGTTGACACTCCTTTTGGACCACCTTCAGATTCGTTCATCGTCGGCACGCTCGAAGGCGAGCGAGTTGCTTTTTTACCACGTCACGGGCGTGGTCATCGACTCACGCCGACGGAAGTTCCGTTTCGCGCGAATATCTATGCGATGAAGCTGCTTGGTGTCGAGAGTATTCTCTCGGCTTCGGCGGTCGGCTCGTTACAGGAGCAATACGCGCCGCTCGATATGGTCATTCCCGATCAGTTTTTTGATCGAACGCGTGCGCGCGTAAAGGAATCGACGTTCTTTGGGGAGGGAATTGTAGCCCACGTTTCGTTTGCGCATCCGGTATGCGGGCGGCTCGGCGACGTGCTGGAGGAAGCGTGCAAGGTGACTGACGTGAAGGCGCATCGCAATGCGACTTACCTGTGCATGGAAGGCCCCGCGTTTTCGACAGTGGCCGAGTCGAATGTCTATCGCTCGTGGGGCATGGACATCATCGGCATGACGAACTTGCAGGAAGCGAAGCTGGCACGCGAGGCGGAGATTTGTTATGCAACGCTGGCGCTAGTTACCGATTATGATTGCTGGCATCCCGGGCATGATGCGGTGAGCGTGGAGACTGTCGTTGATTACCTGAACAAGAACGTGCGCAATGCGCAGATTATTTTGCGCGAGTCGGTCAGGCGATTGAAGGATGGTACTCGCGACTGCAAGTGCGGCTCGGCACTCAAGCACGCGCTCTTCACACCATCGAATATGTGGCCTGAAGAGACGAAGAAGAAGCTTGAGGCGATCGTTAAGAAATATGTATGAGATGTTTCACGCAAAGGCGCAAAGGAGAACGCAAAGACGCCAAGATAGCGCCTTTGCGTCTTCCTTTGCGCCTTTGCGTGAAATTTTGGTGAGGTAAGAAATGAAGATTTTGCTTGTACTTTTAGCCTTTTTAATTATTGCCCCCGCTACTTATGCGCAGGGCGGCGTTAAGAGTGGGCCGGATCCGGCGACGCTTCGCGATCCGGATCTCGAACGCGACTCCTATCACAACCTCGAAGTCGCACGAAACTATTTCAAGCTGAAGAAAGCCTACGTCGCCGCGTTGAAGCGTTGCGAGGAGATCATCGCCGGCAATCCAAACTTCGCCAAGATCGAAGAAGTGTTGCTGATGGCGGGTCAGAGCAGCCTCTGGCTTTCGCAGAACAAGGGCAAACAAAAACCGGAGCTGTACGTCAGTTTCGAAGGCA
>JBKPJP010000051.1:0-8657 GCA_046730735.1 Acidobacteriota bacterium
TATTCGTGAACAGTATGAGCCCGAGCAATACGATCACACTCGTCACGATACTGTTCAGCAGCGAATACAAACTCACGCCGAGCAAATGTACGGCTCGCGATACGGGAGCCATGAACGTGTACTCCAGCGTCCCTTCCCAACGCTCGTAAGCAATCGACATCGAGATCTCTTCGTAGAGACGCGAGAGATAGTTCCACAGCAACGCCCCGACAATAAGTGTGAGCGTCAGTTGATAGTTGCCCTGGGCAACGCCGATCAGCGCTACGCTGGCGGACGTCACGAGGGCGTAAAAATTGAACACGATGACCCACCCGATGTAACGGCGGGTGATGTGATACCCGCGAAACATGAAGGCCCACGTCTGTCGCATAACTGCTTCCATGATCAGTCCTCCACCAGTTCCATTTCTTCTTCTTCAACGAGCCCTTCACCAGTTAACTTGATAAAGGCATCGTCGAGCGTCCGCGCGCCGGAGCGTTGCATCAATTCCGGCGCGGTTCCTTCAGCCACGAGTTTGCCGTGGGCCAGGAAACCGATGCGCGCACACAATCGTTCCGCCTCGGCCATGTCGTGCGTGGTCAAAAGAATCGTCGTGCCCTCGCGAGACTGCAGGTCTTCGAGGAACGACTGCACGTCGCGACGACTTTTCGGGTCGAGACCCGTAGTCGGCTCGTCGAGCAACAGCAACGGCGGGTTGATCATCAACGCGCGCGCAATGCTGATCTTCTGCTGCATACCACGGCTCATCTCCTCGAGCGGCGTCGAGAACTTCGCGTCTTCCATTCCCAACTGATCGAGAATGCGCATCACACGCTTCTCCGCTTCGCGCGCCTTCTGGCCGTAAAGCAGAGCGGTGTAAAGCAGGTTCTCACGCGCCGAGAGCTTCTTGTAGAACGCCGCATCGACGCTGACGCGACCGATGATCCGGCGCACTTCTTCCGCCTGCTCGGGCAGGGTGAAGTCCAGCAAACGGACGTAACCGCTGTCGGCGATCAGCAAGGTCGAGAGGATGCGAATCAAGCTCGACTTGCCTGAGCCGTTTGGTCCAAGTAGTCCGTAGGTTTCGCCCGGCATGACGTAGAACGACACGTCGTTGACGGCCAAAAGCTCGGATTTCTTGCGAAAACCGGCACGTTTGCTGAAACTTTTGCGCAAGTTGCGCACTTCGATAGCTGGTTGTTGCATGATCGAACCTCAAAGTGGATCGGCCCCAAAAAGTTGGTCCACTCGAAAACACACGTAGATTGTTTAGGGAAAAAAAGGAGCGCCTAAGCGAAAATCAAGCTCGCTTCAGCCAAGTTTTGAGGACGAGGAAGAGTTTCATCGTAATCACCTGTGCACGCAGAATACTACTTAACGTCTGCCATGTGCAATCTTTATCGATTCGGGTAACCGTCTCAACCGCAACATCGAGATCACTCCGAACAACGGCCCCGGCGCGAGAATCATGAACGCGTAACGCCAACCCTTTGCACTCGCCACTGTGGGAATCAACTCGATCGAGATCGTCGTCAACAGAAAACCGATGCACATCTGGATCGTCAAAGCCGTGCCGATGTACTGCGGATCGCCGAGCTCAGTGACGCATGAAGAAAACTGCGCCGAGTCAGCAACAACAGTCGCGCCCCAGATTACGGCGACAAGTAACAGCAACAACGGATTGCCACCGTAAAGCAAACCGATCACGAGACAACAAGTGCCGCTGATCGCCATCGCCCATGACGTAACGAGGGTGCGTCCCACGCGATCGGCGATCAGCCCTGCGATCACGCAACCGATCGCGCCCGCGCCGATAATGAGGAACGCGCCCAACTCAGCGAGTTCCGGATCTCCATTCTGTATGGCGAGACTCGCCCGAAACATTACCGGTACCCAGATCCACATGGCGTAGAGCTCCCACATGTGACCGAAGTAACCAAAACTCGCGAGCCTCACACCGCGATTACTAAACACTCGAACAATCTGCGTGACGTCAAACTTCGCCGGCGGCAGCGCGTATGGACCATCCTCGACAAAGAACAGCACGACGAGTCCGCCGATGGCCGCGAGTAGCGAGACAAAGAGCACGTTTGTGCGCCAGTTGTTACTACCCACAGCATTGACGAGATACGGCGTCGCCTTGCCCATCGTTAGGGCTCCGACAAGAACGCCGAGTGCCATCCCGCGCCGCTCGCGAAACCATGTTGCCATGATCTTCATGCCGGGCGGATAGACTCCGGCCAAACAAATGCCGGTCACAAAGCGAAGAGCGATGGCTGTCCCTGGATCGTCAACGTAAAAACCGAAGATTCCATTAACAGCAGCGCCGAGAAATGCGGAGACTGCGAAGAGATGCCTCGTGCTGATGATGTCTGGAAGATTTAAAGTCGCGCTGATGAGTGTGCCGGCAACGAAGCCGAACTGGACCGCATTTGAGACCCAACTAATTTGTGAGGGCGAGAGATGCCATTCAACCGAGAGCGCGGGGACAACGGCGGACCCGCTGAACCATAGCGCCATGCCCAACAGTTCCGCGGTAGCGAGTAACGTCAGTGCGCGCCAGCGTCTCGGATGGGCAGATAACATATTAGAGCGATACGAAGGTTTCGCACAAAGGCGCAAAGAAAGACGCAAAGGCACAAAGAAAACCTAAATTCTCTTGGCGTCTTTGTGTCTTACTTTGTGCCTTTGTGTGAAATACTCTTTGCAGTGCTAAACTCCGAGTCCCTCTTCATGCGCTACAAACACGGTCGCCAGTTCATTCAAACCTTCCGCATCCTGGTCGTCGAACCTGCCGATGATGGGACTGTCGAGATCGAGCACACCCAGCAGACGTTCGCCATCAAACAACGGCACCACGATCTCGGAGTTTGAAGCCACGTCGCACGCAATGTGACCCGGAAACTCGTGTACATTCGGCACGATGATCGTTTCGCATTGCTGCGCAGCCACCCCGCACACGCCCTGGCCCATCGGAATGCGCACACACGCCGGATTACCCTGAAATGGACCAAGCACCAACTCTTCGCCCTGCAGAAAATAGAACCCGGCCCAGTTCACATTCGGCAGGGAATTGAAAAGCAGCGCGCTGAAGTTGGCGGCATTCGCGATGAAGTCGTGCTCGCCTTTCAGCAGACTCAGCAGTTGGACCACGAGGCTCGCGTACAACTTGCTTTTGACCGTGTCCGGCGCGCCATCGCGCCTTTTGAGGGCTTTTTTCGCTTTCTTCTTCGCGGCAGTTCCCTTCTTCGCTGTTTTCTTCGTTGCAACTCGAGTTGTCATGTTTGCTTCGATTCCTCCGTTACAGGCCGGATGCTAATAACCACGGATTTCGAAACCGGGGTGTTACTCTTCTCGGCGACATTGCGCACCGGCACCAAAACATTCGCTTCCGGAAAATAAGTCGCGGCACAACCGCGCGGAATATCGTAAGGCACAATCGTAAATCGCGGCCCAATTCGTTCTTCACCTTCGAAGTGACTAACCAGATCGACGACCTGTCCCGCTTGTAAACCTGCGGCGTTGATGTCGTCTTCGTTCAGGAACACGACGTGGCGGTTGTCACTGATGCCGCGATAACGATCGTTCAAAGTATAAACTGACGTGTTGAACTGATCGTGACTGCGAATCGTCATCATCAGAAACTGGCCGGGCTCGAGATGATGTTGCGGAAGCGCGTGAACAGTAAAATGCGCCTTGCCGCTGCTGGTATTGAAAACTCGATTCCGCGCCGCATTCGGCAGATAAAAGCCACCGGCTTCACCAACGCGCTTCGTGTAATCATCAAAACCCGGGACTACGCGTTCGATAAGAGCGCGAATCTTGCCGTAATCGCCCGCCAGTTCCTCCCAGTCAACGGTCGTGCGATGTTCGAGCGTTGCGCGTGCGAGCCGGGCCACGATCTGCGGCTCACTCAACAACTCCTCAGACGCGGGCTCGAGCGCGCCACGCGACATCTGCACTACACCCATCGAGTTTTCAGTCGTGACAAACTGTGGTCCACTCGACTGAAGATCGACTTCCGTGCGGCCGAGACACGGCAGGATCAACGCGCGATCGCCGGTCACCACATGCGAGCGATTCAGTTTAGTCGAGACGTGGGCCGTCAGGCGACAACGACGAAGTGCCGCGGCAGTAAACTCGGTATCCGGTGTGGCAGAAAGAAAGTTGCCACCGAGCGCGAAGAAGACTTTCACCTGTCCGTCGTGCATCGCCTGTATGGAGTTGACCGTGTCGTAGCCGTGATTTCGCGGGGGCTCGAAATTAAATACTTCCCCGAGCCTGTCAAGAAACGTCTCAGTCGGCCGTTCCCAGATACCCATCGTGCGATCGCCCTGCACATTGCTGTGCCCGCGCACCGGACAAAAACCCGCCCCGGGTTTCCCGACCTGCCCGCGCAAAAGCATCAGGTTCACGATCTCCTGTATGTTGGCGACCGCGTTCTTGTGTTGCGTGAGACCCATGGCCCAGCAGAAGATCGTGCGCTCCGACTCGACAAAGATCCGCGCCGCCGCCTCGATCTGGTCCCTTGATACTCCACTCTGTTCGACGATCTCAGACCACGAGACATTTTGCAGCGCCCCGGCAAATGCATCGAAACCGATAGTGTCGTTAGCGATGAACTCGCGATCGAGCACGCCGTCGCGCGCCAGCACGGCTTTCGAAATCCCTTTCAACAACGCCACGTCGCCATTGATCCGCACTTGCAAAAACAGATCGGCGAGTTGTATGCCCGAGCCGAGCAATCCGAGCACGTGCTGCGGGTGTTTGAAGCGCGTCATGCCCACTTCGGGAAGCGGATTGATATGGACCAGACGGCAGCCTCTTCGTTTCGCGCGCTCCAGCGCTGAAAGCATGCGCGGATGATTCGTGCCCGGGTTCTGACCGATAACAAAGATCGCGTCGGCCTTATCGAAATCTTCGAGCGTTACGGTCCCCTTGCCCACCCCAATCGTTTCCATCAGCGCCGAGCCACTCGACTCATGACACATGTTCGAGCAATCCGGCAGATTATTGGTGCCAAACTGGCGCACGAAGAGTTGATAAAGAAAAGCCGCCTCGTTGCTGGTGCGGCCGGAGGTATAGAAGACTGCCTGATCGGGATAGTTGAGCGAATTGAGCTCGCCCGAGAGTAACTCAAAAGCATCATCCCAACTCACCTGCTCGTAGTGAGTGGCATCGCGATGCAGCAACATCGGATGCGTGAGTCGTCCCTGTGCGTTCAACCATTGATCTGACTGGGCAGCGAGTTCGGCCACGCTCCACTTCCTGAAGAACTCTGGCGTGACGCGTTTGGTTGTTGCTTCGTCGGCAATGTGCTTCGCGCCGTTCTCGCAAAACTCGAAGTGCGAGCGCTTTTGATCCGGTTCCGGCCACGCACAACCGGGACAATCGACGCCGCCTGACTGATTGACGGTCAACAACGTGCGCACACCCCGAACCAGCCCCGTCTCTTCGGAAAGTGACTTAATGGTTGCGATTATCGCCGGCACCCCGCCTGCCGCCCTGGCCTTTTTCATTTGATCTGACATGCGTTTCCGCAGATTATAATCGGTGTCATCTGTCTTTAAGTCCAACGAGGAAAACCAATATGATCCTTTCGCGCCCCGTCCGGTCGCTCTTACTATACGTTCTTTGCCTGTCAATCTTTGGAACAATCGTTAAAGCCCAGGTCAAACCGGGTCGCGATCCCGATCAATCGATCGATCAGGATTACACCAATAAGATTCGTGAGTATACAACCGCTCCTTACTTCAATTCGCCTCTGACCGACTATCTTCCGGCATCGCCCGACGTGCCCACGCCGAAAGCCGTGCTGGGCGACGTCGCGGGCGCCCCCGGCAAGTTGCCTTATGCCGAGGACGTTTACAAGTACATGCGAATGTTGGAGCGTGCCAGCCCGCGCGTAAAAGTGTTTACGATTGGGACAACGGAAGAAGGTCGCGAGATGATCGCTGTGGCGATCGCCTCCGAGCAGTTGATCTCAAAACTCGACGAGAATCGCGCGCGGCTTGCGAAACTCGCAGATCCGCGGACCATCAACATGGACGAAGCGGAAGCCGATCGCCTCGTCGCCGCTTCGTTTCCGGTCTACTACATCACCGGCACGATTCACTCACCCGAAACGGGCTCGCCCACCGCGTTGATGGAATTGGCATACCGGCTCGTGGTAGACAACAGCGCCTATGTCAAATCGATTCGCGACAGCGTGGTCACACTGATTACTCCCGTCGTCGAAGTCGATGGCCGGAATCGCATGGTGGATGTTTACAACTGGCACCTCGCCCATCCAAATGAAAACTGGCCGCAGTTGATCTACTGGGGACACTACGTCGCCCACGACAACAACCGCGACGCTATCGGACTCTCACTGAAACTCACGCGCAACGTGCTCAATACGTACCTGCAATGGAAACCACAGGTGTTGCACGACCTGCACGAATCAGTGCCGTATCTCTACGACAACACGATCGGAGATGGTCCATACAATGCCTGGGTGGATCCGATTCTGACTGACGAGTGGCAGATGATCGGCTGGAACAACGTTTCAGAGATGACGAAGTTTGGTATGCCGGGCGTGTTTGCGCACGGCAACTTCGACACCTGGTCACCCGGCTATCTAATGTTCATCGCCGCGACTCACAACGGCATCAGCCGTCTCTACGAAACCTTTGGCAATGCGGGAGCTGACACGGTCGAGCGGACGTTGTCGCCCAGTGAATATCAACGCACGTGGTATCGCCAGAATCCGCCGCTGCCGAAAGCCAAGTGGTCGCAGCGCAATAACAACAACTACCAGCAGACCGCGCTCTTGACGTCGCTCTACTATTTCGGCAACAACAGCAAACTCTTCCTCAAGAATTTCTACCTCAAGAGCAAGCGCTCGATCGACAAGCCGAAGAATGAAGGGCCGGCGGCGTATGTGTTTCCCGGCGATGACGTGAGAGCGGGCAATCAGGCGGAACTGCTGCGCACGCTGCAAGCACAGGGTGTTGAGATCAGCAGATCAACCGCGCCCTTCACCGTTGCCGTCAAGAGGAAAGCCGGCTCAGCGGCAGCCCCGCGACCGAGTCCCGGCGCCTCGCCGACACCGGCGCCAAAGACCGAAGATCGCACTTTCCCGGCCGGCAGTTATATCGTCCGCATGGACCAGCCTTACAGTCGCATCGCTGATGCGCTGCTCGACTACCAATACTGGGCGCCGAACGATCCGCAAACCGATATCTACGACGACACCGCCTGGACCATGGGCGAACTCGCGAATGTCGAAGTGGTGCGCGTCGTCGATACAAAAGTTTTGCAAGCGCCCATGGAACGAATTACCGGCGACGTAAGATCACGCGGTGGGATGGTGAATAGTGGTTCGGTTTACCTTATCAACCACAACGCCGACAACGCGCTCGCGACGCTGCGCTATCGCTTGAAAGACGTCGAGATGGACGCGGCCGAAGAACCATTCGAAGCCGCGGGCCGGAAGTTTAATCGTGGCTCGTTCATCATTCGCAAAGCTGCCGCCGGTGATGAACTGCGACGCGTCGCGAATGAACTCGGGGTGCAGGTGTATGCAGTTGCGGATGCGCCGTCAGTGAAGACTCATCCGGTGCGAGCGGCGCGCATCGCGGTGATGCACACGTGGCTATCAACGCAGGACGAAGGCTGGTATCGACTCGGTCTCGATCAGTTGCAAGTGCCGTTTGCCTACATCAGCACGCAGGACGTTTCGCGAGATGCGAATCTCAAGAGCAAGTACGACGTGATTCTGTTTGCGCCGGTGGGTCGCGGCTCGCAGGCAATCATCAACGGCATGCCGATGTACGGCAATCCGCTGCCCTGGAAGAAGACGCAACTCACGCCGAATCTCGGCAACATCGATGAGACTGACGACATGCGACCGGGGCTTGGCTGGAGCGGTTTGCAGAACCTGCAAAAGTTCGTGAAAGATGGTGGGCTGTTTATAACTATCGACGATACGTCAGACTTTGCAGTGAACTACGGTTTCACTGCCGGAGTAGGCTCAAGTCGCTCGTCACGTTTGCGCGCGGTTGGAGTAATACTGCGGACAAAGACCGTCGATTCCGCGAGTCCAATCGCGTATGGCTATGGCGACTCGCTGGCGATGTATTGTTCGAATGGTCCAATCTACAGCATCAACAACGGCGTTGGCGGACGTGGGCGACCGCAGGGGCGCGCTACGGGCCGCGGCACGCCGGACGATCCGGATACGGTGCAGGGACGTCCGCCGGCAGAGTTACCGGAACCGCCACCGCGAGTTGAGCCGTGGGAGGCGCCGCCTGTAACAGACGAGCAGCGACGTAACGCGATTGGCTTGATACCACCGAGCCAGCGACCGCGCGTAGTGGTGCGTTATGCGGATACTCGTGAACTGTTCGTATCCGGTTTGCTTGATGGTGGTGACGAGATCGCGCAACGACCCGCGATCATCGATGTGCCGTCAGGCAACGGCCACGTGCTGCTCTTCTCGACCAATCCCTTCTGGCGCGGGCAGACAAAGGGCAGCTATTTCCTGGTGTTCAACGCGATCATGAACTGGGACAACCTGAACGCCGGCCGTAAGCTGGCCGACAAATAGGCAATACATCCACAGATTACACAGAGTCATTTAAATCATCTGTTTAATCTGTGGATAGCTATCTTTCCCATTCCTTCAACCCTTCGAC
>JBKPJP010000052.1:0-6880 GCA_046730735.1 Acidobacteriota bacterium
GTGGCAAGGATCGAGAAGTTGAACGTCATGAACTCGACAACCGGCCTGAGCCCCGCCATCGCCGCGCCCACTCCGAGACCGGCAAATCCAAGCTCGGTGATTGGCGTGTCAATAACTCGCTTCGGGCCGAATTCATGCAGCAAACCTCGAGTGACCTTGTAAGCGCCGTCGTACTCGGCAACTTCCTCGCCCATCAGGAAAACCGACTCGTCACGGGCCAACTCTTCTTTGAGGGCCTGGTTAAGTGCATCGCGGATCGTAAGTGTCGACATGATTCTATTTGCGGCCTGGCTCGATCGGGCTGGCGTAGACGTCTGTATAAAGTTCTTCGGGATCGGGAAGTGGACTCTCATCGGCGAAACGCAATGAGTCTTCCACTTCTTCACGCACTTTGCGATCGATCTCTTCGAGCGTCTTTTCGTCGGCGACCTTTTCTTCGAGAAGCGTGGCCGAGAAGAGTTTGATTGGATCGCGTTCCTGATACTTCTCGATCTCAGCGCGTGTCCGGTAGTTACCGGGATCAGACATCGAGTGGCCCATGAAACGGTAGGTGCGAATCTCGAGCAGCGTCGGCAGGTAATCCTTGCGAGCACGTTCGACTGCGCGCAGCGTGGCTTCGCGAACGGCGAGCACGTCCATTCCGTCTACAAACTCGGAAGCCATTTCGTAGGCGCAAGCCTTCTTCGAAATGTCGCTCAACGACATCGCGCGAGCGAGCGAAGTGCCCATCCCGTACTGGTTGTTTTCGCAGATGTAGATACAGGGAAGTTTCCAGAGTTGGGCCATGTTGAGCGACTCATGGAACGCGCCCTGGTTCACGGCTGCTTCGCCAAAGTAACAGAGCGTCACCTGATCGGTGCCCTGGTATTTGGTGGCGAAGGCAGTGCCGGTTGCGAGCGCAATTTGTCCGCCCACGATCGCATGGCCGCCGAGAAAGCCTAGCTCCTTGTCAAACATGTGCATCGACCCACCCTTGCCCTTGGAGCATCCGGTGGCTTTGCCGAAAAGCTCGGCCATGATGGACCGGGCGGTCATCCCCTTGGCGAGCGCGAGTCCGTGTTCGCGATAACTGGCGAGCACGTAGTCGTCTTTGCGGATGGCGGAAATGGAGCCGACTCCGACGGCTTCCTGACCAATGTACAGGTGACAGAAACCGCCGATCTTTCCGGCGACGTAGGCTTCCGCCGATTTCTCTTCGAAGCGACGAATCAGAAGCATCTGGCGATAGAGTTCGATCGCTTGTTCGTGGGAAAGCTTACTGAGTCGATCCTTCTGTCGTTCTTTGGCTTCGTCTCGTTCCTGTTTGAGTTTTTTCGAATCCACGTCCGGGGGTGCATCCATGACGCCGGTAGAGCTTTGCTGCTCTTCGGCTTTGGCGGCTGAAGGTGGTGCTGCTGTTTGTTTGCTCATAAAAGGTGGGATTATAAGCGAGAGACGCCCGAAACAAAAACACGGTTTCACGCAAAGACGCAAAGAACAAACGAAGACGCAACGTTGAATCGGTTTTCTTTACGCCTTGGTTTGTTCTTTGCGCCTTTGCGTGAAATATCCGGTGGTGTGTTAGGTCATCATGTCGATCGTGCTGTGGCCGGCGGCAGCGACCGTGAGAACCGTCTTGCGAGAATTTTTGTCCTGCTGCATGCGACGCGCGGCGGCGGTCAGGAGTTCTTCGGAAGTCTCACCATCGTCCGGAAAACAAGCGACACCCAAACTGACGCCGAGCCCAACCATCGTCCCTGTGCGTACTGAGAACAGTTGCTCCTCCACCGCATTTCGCATTCTTTCACTAATCGATACAGCCATCTTGCCCGACGCCATCGGCATGATTGCTACGAATTCATCCCCGGCGTAACGCGTCAGAATATCCATCTGTCGCAGCTCACGTCGAACCACGCCCGCCACACTCGCGAGTAGGCGATCGCCCGTCGAGTGCCCGTACTGATCGTTGACGACTTTGAAATCGTCAATATCCATGCAGACCAGCGATAGTGGCTCCTTGTTCATGCGCTGGCACTCGGCAATGCGCTGTTCCAGCATCATGTAGAAGCCGCGAGCGTTTGGCAGTTCCGTCAGTGGATCGACAAGGGCACTTTCGCGAGTCCGTTCGTAAGTGAGCGCATTGTTGAGCGCGCTCGACGCGTGCTGGCAAACTGATTCAAGCAGACGCACATGCTCGGTCGTATAAGAAGTGCGACTCTGTGAGTAAAGCGAAATCGCTCCGAATGCACCATCTTCACGCAGCAAGGGCGATACCAGCACGCCGCGGAAACGTTTCACAACTTCATCCGGAATTCCAATCAGATCGAGATCCGGCGACGCGTTACACATCGAACGTGAATTTGCGATCACCCAACCCGTAATACCGTCGCCGATATTGATTCGCCTACGCTTGAACAGTTCAACCTCTTCGCCGACCACATGCGCAGCAATCGCTTTGCCCGAAGGTTCGTCAACGAGATAAATGACACAGGTATCGAACGGCACGATCGCCCGCAACTTGTTCGCGATCAACGTCACGGTATCGCTCAAGTTGAGCGACGAACCGATCGTTTGCGCTATCTCGTGCAGTGCGAAAACTTCGCGTTGAGCCTCACTAATGGATCTGAACCCGGCGGCGACCTCTTCCGAAACACCGAGAATGTCAGATGCGAGGCCTGCATCAGGCTTCGTTGACGTTTTGTCATCGATCGCGGGTGTTGAAGCCACCTGTTCCTTGATGTCCTGCGCGTCGATCATTCGATCAAACTCTTCGACGTGCTCGATAAACATCTGAACTACCTTCGGATCGAACGCGCTTCCCACCATGCTGCGCAACAACGCCAGCGACTCTTCGCGTTTCATGCCTTTGCGATACGGACGATCGCAACGCGTGGCGTCGTAGAAATCAACGACAGAAATAATGCGCGCGACGAGCGGAATCGCTTCGCCTTTGAGGCCTTTGGGATAACCACTACCGTCCCATTTCTCGTGGTGATAGCGCACGATATCTTCGACCGGGTAAGGGAAGTTGACGCGCTTGAGAATGTCGCCACCGACAGTCGGGTGGATCTTCATCTTCGCGAATTCAGCTTCTGTCAGTTTGCCTGGCTTGTTCAGGATGTATTCAGGCACTGCGAGCTTGCCTATATCGTGAAGCAACGCACCCGCGTGTAGTGCACTTAGTTGGGCTTCCGAGACTTTAAAGAGCTCTCCCATCTTCGTCGCGTAGAGTTGTGTGCGACGCACGTGACCATGAGTGGTCTGGTCCTTCGCGTCGATCGCGATCGCGAGCGACTCGATGGTGTTCATGTGGATGGTCGCCATCTCTTCCGCGTGTTGCCGGCGCTCGGCTTCCGCGTGTCGAATCTCTTCAAGACGTCGCTCGTTAAAGTAATAGAGCAGGTAGATCAGCGCAGCGATCAGCAAGCCGAGAATGCCATACGTGAGATTCTCGTTCAAAACCGCTGCGTAAAAGAGCACGGCGACAGCAGAGAGGAGCAGAAGAGCGCTGACCACAGCGATTGCGGTCACAAGAGCGATGCCCTGCGAGTTGGTTTTCAGCATTGCCGGGGCCAATCCTTCCGAAAACTTAAACTGTATAAGTGATGATCGCGCTTGGTAAGGTGCCAACATTGTTGAGCACGGTGATAAATATAACCATTTCAGGAGGTTGGGTCAAGATGGAGGGAGTGGTTTCACGCAAAGGCGCCAAGGAAAGACATAAGCCGCAAAGAGAACTTTTAGGTTTCTTAGCGGCTTGGCGTCTTTCCTTTGCGCCTTTGCGTGAAATACTGTTTACGGGTTCAGTTGTTCGCGAAGATCAACAACGTCCGTTACAGGCTGCTGGCAGGTGTAATGCTCACATACGTATGCGGTTGCCGAGTTATTGACCAGCAGCCGGTTTTCGAGCAGAGGAATCGTCGCGGCGTCGCCGGCAATGCTCGGCGCGACCACTTTATTGGGCAGGTAGCGGCGCCACGTTTCGGTGAGCAGGGGACGTATATCGGCTGCGTCTTTGCCCACAATCGCCACTTCTTTCGCGGTCGAGAGCAGGAAATCCGCCGCCGAGAGGGCATATCCGAACCCTGATGGATACCGGCGGATCTGGTCACCAACCTCACGCAGCACCGCAATCGCGAGGTTACGATAGCGCTCCTTGTCCGTGAGGGCGGCCAGCCGCAAGAGAACAATGGCCGCCACCGAGTTACCCGAAGGCGTCGCGTTATCGAAGTAGTCTTTTGAACGAACGATCAGGTTCTCGTGACTCTTGCCGGTGAAGAAAAACCCGCCGCCTTCCTCATCCCAAAACTCGTCAATCATCCGGTCGGTTAACGTTAATGCTTCATTCAACCAACGAGACTCGCCCGTAGTTTCAAACAACGTGACAAGACCGTCGGTCAGAAACGCATAGTCTTCAAGGTATCCGTTGAACTTCGCGACTCCGGCTTTCCAGGTGCGAAGCAGCGCACCGTCACGCCGGAGATTCGAAAGCACGAACTCAGCATTTCGTCGCGCGGCATCGGTGTAATCAGGACGATTCAGAACCACACCCGCTTCAGCGAAGCTGGCCATCATCAGACCATTCCACGCAGTGAGCACTTTTTCATCGCGGTCAGGTTTGATGCGCTGCTCGCGCAGTTCGAACAACTTGCGTTTACTTTCCTCAAGCGATGCGCGCAATTCAGGATCAGCTGGGCGCGTGACGTTCAGTATGTTTTTGCCTTCGAAGTTTCCCGCTTCGGTGATGTTGTAGTACGCGGCAAAAATGCGCGCATCGCCTTCGCCGAGCGCGGTGCGGATCTCATCCATGCTCCAGACGAAGAACTTTCCTTCATGACCTTCCGAGTCGGCATCCTGAGTTGAATAGAACCCGCCTTGAGCGTGCGTCATCTCGCGCAGCACGTAGTCGAGAATGCCCTGGACTACGTCACGCGCAAGGGGTTCCTGGCTTACCTGAAAATAATGCAGGTACAACCGCGAGAGGAGGGCATTGTCGTAAAGCATTTTTTCGAAGTGCGGCACGAGCCAGCGCGCATCGGTTGAATAACGATGAAAGCCGCCGCCAAGCTGATCGTACATGCCGCCATTCGCCATCTTCCGGCACGTGTGGCTCACCATCTCGAGTGCTTCGCGATTGCCGGTGCGCGCGTGTGTGCGCAGCAGGAATTCAAGCGTCATCGCGGGCGGAAACTTCGGCGCGCCGCCGAAACCGCCGTTAATCGAATCGTAATTTCTGATAATGCCGGCGTAGGCGGCATCCAACAGCCCCGTCTCGATCGCATAATCGGAGCCGCCGGCTGCACTCAAACGCTTCAACTCAGTGACAAGCGACGTGCCCGTCTCGCGGATGTCGTCCTGCCGGTCGCGATAAGCTTCAGCAACACCAATCAGAACTCGTGGAAAGCCCGGCATGTTGTAACGATCTTCGGGCGGAAAATATGTACCGCCGTAAAACGGAACGGCGTCGGGCGTTAAGAACACAGTCATCGGCCAACCACCATGATGCGTCATCATCTGCACGGCGTTCATGTAGATCTGATCGAGATCCGGCCGCTCCTCGCGATCAACCTTGATGTTCACAAAGTTTTCATTCATGAGCTGCGCGATTTGCTCGTCTTCAAACGACTCGTGCGCCATCACGTGACACCAGTGACAGGCCGAGTAGCCGATGCTGAGCAGCACAGGTTTGTCCTCGCGCCGCGCTTTTTCGAAAGCCTCTTCGCCCCACGGATACCAATCGACCGGATTCTCGGCGTGCTGAAGAAGATAAGGACTTGTTTCGTGTATCAGATGGTTTGGCATATCCACAGATTACACAGATTTCCGAATTTGAAACAATTGCGAGAATCTGTGTAATCTGTGGCTATGGAACGAGAGACTCTGGAGTTTGATGTGGTTTTTGTAGGCGCCGGTCCGGCGAATCTCAGCGGCGCGCTGCATCTCGCGCGACTGGTAAAACAGGACAATTCACTCGGCGACGTCGAGATCGCGGTGATCGAAAAAGGCGCTGCGGTCGGTTCACACATTCTTTCCGGCGCGGTGATGGATCCGAAAGCGCTGCGCGAGCTGATCCCCGATTTCGAAGCGCAAGGTGCGCCACTCGAATCGCCGGTCAACGAAGATCACTTTCTCTACCTGACGCCAAAGATGGCGCTGCGTTCACCAATCACGCCGCCCCCACTCAAGAATCACGGCTATTACATCGTCTCGCTGAACCGTTTGACTGCCTGGCTCGGCGAAAAGTGTGAAGAGGCGGGGGTCAACATCTTTCCGGAGTTTCCCGGCGCCGATTTGCTTTATGACGAAAACGACCGCGTGCTCGGAGTGCGCACCGGCGACAAGGGCATCGACAAAGAAGGGAAGCGCAAAGCTAATTACGAACCCGGCGTCGATCTGCAAGCGAAGATCACTGTGTTGGGCGAAGGACCACGCGGGTCGTTAACCAAGCAACTCATCGAACGCCTCGGGCTCGACGAAGGCCGTGCGCCGCAAGTCTATAGTCTCGGTGTGAAAGAGTTGTGGGAGTTGCCGGACGATCGGTATCCGACAGGGCGCGTCACACATACGCTCGGTTTTCCGTCAGACTCGGCGACCTACGGTGGCGGCTGGATCTACGGTATGCGGAATCGAGTGTTGAATATCGGCTACGTCACCGGACTCGATTACAAAGATCCGCTGATCGATCCGCACGCGGAGTTTCAACGTTACAAGACACATCCTTACATCGCGCGTCTGCTTGACGGCGGCAAGATGATTCGTTACGGCGCGAAGACGATCGCAGCGGGTGGTTATTTCGCGATGCCGCGTATGTATTCGGACGGCGTGCTGCTGGTAGGTGACTCCGCCGGTCTTCTAAACGCGCAACGATTGAAAGGAATTCATTCGGCAATCAAGAGCGGGA
>JBKPJP010000053.1:0-3105 GCA_046730735.1 Acidobacteriota bacterium
CCAACTCCGCCGTCAATTTCACAATATCCTTCTGCACAATCTTGATTGCTGCCGGAAACTTACTCAGCTCCACATGATCGCGTGGCGCTTTCTCCCCGGCCTCAGCGAGCGCGTGATTCAAACTTTCCCAGTCAGGCACGATCAACGCCACCGGCTGCTTTCTCCCTGTGCCCACTACCACCACCTGGCTCACAAACTCACTCTCTTTCAAAAGACTCTCGATCAATTGCGGCGCCACATATTTCCCGTTCGAAAGTTTAAATAGATCCTTCTTCC
The DNA here is from genome assembly GCA_046730735.1 of Acidobacteriota bacterium. Lineage (GTDB taxonomy): Bacteria > Acidobacteriota > Blastocatellia > Pyrinomonadales > Pyrinomonadaceae > PSRF01. The sequence continues at coordinate 277 of JBKPJP010000053.1, forward strand.
GATCGGTGATGTACAGGTGTCCATTCTTGCCGATGTATCCGACGTCGCCGGTGTAGAACCAACCATCCTTCAACACTTCAGCAGTCGCTTCCGGCTGACCGTAATAACCGCGCATCACATTTGGACCACGCACCAAAATCTCACCGTCAGCCGCAATCTTGATCTCAATCCCTTCGAACGGAATTCCCACCGACCCCACGTGGTTATTACCCGGCCGGTTCGCACACACAATGCACGTCTCTGTTGCTCCATACCCCTGCAGGATCGGTATGCCCGCGGCGAGATATGAATACGACAGTGCGGGCGAAAGCGGCGCGCCGCCTGAAACGAAGTATCGCAATCGACCACCCACACCCGCGCGCCATTTCGAGAACACCAGTTTGCTCGCGAGTCTCTGCTTGATGCCTAACTGCGGCGAGATAAACTTACGTTTGTCTTTCAGCTCGCCATAACGTTGACCGACCGCAAGTGAACTCACGAAGATCGATCGCTTGTAACCCTTTTCGGACATTCCCTTCTTGATGATCCGGTGATAGACCTTCTCAAACAGTCGCGGCACCGCGGTCATTACGGTCGGCGCAACTTCGCGAAGGTTTTCACCTACCTGATCGAACGATGCGGCGTAGTAAACGGACACACCGCAATAACAAAAAACATAAAAACCATCTCTCTCGAAAATGTGCGACAGAGGCAACACTGACAACGCCACGTCAGTTGGTCCAATCGGCAGGCCTTTCCCGATGGAGATCACATTCGACATGAAGTTGTTGTGTGTCAGCATCACGCCTTTCGGCTCACCCGTCGTGCCGGACGTATAGATGATGGTCGCCAGATCCTCCGCACGCACTGACTGCAGGTAAGCGTCGAAAGCACCGGGACGTTCCTGGTCCAACTCGCGTCCTTTTTGCTCGAGACCCGTCAACGCAAACCCATGTTCGACATCTTCCGCAACGTCTTCTTCAAAAAAGATCAGATGCCCGAGCGGTCGTTTATCCAGCACCGGCTTGACGTGTTTGTAGAGTCGCCGGTTGGAAATGAAGATCGCTCGCGCACCGGAGTCGGAAAGGATGTAATCAACCTGCTCGAGCGCCTGCGTCGTGTAGATGGGAACATTGATCGCGCCGAGACTCAGTATCGCGAGATCGGCGATGGACCACTCCGGACGATTCTCCGAAAGCAAAGCAATGCGATCCCCCGGTCGCACACCCAGTGCAGCCAGACCAAGCGTGACATTCTTGACTCGTTCGACGAAAGTCGCGGCAGTGATATTGAACCACTTGCCGTCTTCACGATAATTGAGCGCGTCTTGTTTGTTGTGATGCAGGACAGCGCCGAGAATCAGACCGGGAACGGAAGACGCGTTCTTGAAAGTTGAAGTGTTTTTGGACATGAATTAGTGTTTTTCCGCGGAAATCAGCGTCTCCTGCTTGGATTTCCTTCGTCGCCTCCGCGCCGGCGCGTCTTCAACGCGACTGTCGATCGTAGCAATCGCCGCCAGCACCAGAAACAACAGCGCATTTGAAGTGGTGTGCAGCGTGAAGTCGAAAAAGCTGTGCACCAGCACCGCAAAGCACCCGCTCAGTGCCGCGAGGGCAATGCCGCGCCGGAAATCGTCTCGCGAGTTCGCCCGCGATAGCGCCTTGTAAAAAAGCAGCACTACAAAACTCAAAGCCAAAACTCCACCCACGATGCCCGCGTCCGAGAGCACTTGCAGGTAATCGTTGTGCGCCTGTTCCAACCGGAAAAGTCCGTTGCGCGTGTCGTACCTCGTGTAGATCACGCCAAACGCGCCGAGACCCGTGCCGATAACAGGATGCGCTTTGATGATATCGAGTGTCACGGCCCAGAAGTGCGCGCGACCCGTCGTCGGATCATCCGTATTCACACTGTCGATAAAACGATTGATCGAGAACTCGCCACCGAGCAACACCACGCCGAGGAACAAACCGACCAGCAACGCGCCCGCCAGCCCGAGACGCCCGGCAACACGTTTCAGTTTTCCCGACGTCCTGCGCCGGCGCTCACTCGGCTTGCGCCAGATCGCAGTCACGATAGTTAAGAACAGAATCTCGGCCACGAGACTGATGATGCCGCCGCGCGAAGCCGTCATCACGAGCGCCACACCCATTAATCCGGCGATGAAGAGATAAATGATTCTCTTCTCTTTATCGACCGCTCCGGCGAAAAGAAGTCCGAGCGGCAGCGCGATCGTCAATTCCATGTAGCCGGCGAAGTGGTGTCGATTGATAAAGGGACCAAACGCGGTGCTCTGGTTGAGCTCGCGAATCCAATAGACCTTCGTGGGACTGGTGAACGACTGCGTCAGGCCAAAGATCGCGAGCAGAAAACCAAACACCATGATCGTTCGCACGAGCACACGCAAACGATGAGGCGTATCGACAAATACCAGGGTTGCGGCGAAGTAGATCAACAGGGTAGCGAATTGGACCAGTGCGAGTCTCGTCGAATTCGGATCGAGCGATAACGTGTTAACCAGCGGGACGCTCGTAGCGCCGCCGGAACTGATCTCGCGCAACGGCAGCAACTGGATCAACCCGAGCACGAGTACGCCGAGCAACGGCAGTTGCAAAAGGTTCCGGCTGATGCGCAAGTTCCCAAGACTCCACGCATCCAAAACCCAAAGCAACAGAATCGTGAACGCACCCATATTGAAGAGACTCAGCGCCCAGTAGTGAACGGTTCCGTAAGCGAGCGCGGAAAGCACGATCGCGACGCAGATCACGAGGAAGACAACCCGGCTTGGCAGCGTGTGCCGGATGCGATAAGCGCTCCGTAGCGGCACACTCGCCTGTACCGGCGGCTGCGCGC
>JBKPJP010000054.1:0-27651 GCA_046730735.1 Acidobacteriota bacterium
GAAACCGGCGGACCGGATCGCGCCGAGTTAGTCGCGACGCGCGCCGAGCTAAAACGTGTCGAGGCTGAAAATGCCGAATTAAAGGATCAACTCACACGTCGCCAGGCGGATTTTGAGAACTATCGTAAGCGAGTCGAACGCGAACGCACCGAAACCTACAATCGTGTGAATGCGGACGTGGCTACGAAGCTGCTGCCGGTGCTGGATAATCTCAAACGCGCTCTGGAAGCTGAGGCTTCTGTTGAGTCGTCGGAGTCAGACGAGTTTCGCCATTTTCTCAGCGGCGTCGATCTGATCTACAAGCAGCTCAACGGCGTGCTCGAGACGATGGGTGTGAAGCCCGTTCCTGCGGTTGGTGAACAGTTCGATCCTCATATTCACGAGGCTGTAGTAACAGAAGCGACTGACGACTATGAGCCTGATACCGTAATGCAGGAAATGGTTACGGGTTACCGCCTCGGCGACAAACTTATTCGCCCCGCGTTGGTGAAAGTGGCAACGCGTAAGTAAACATGGGAAAAGCGATCGGAATTGATTTAGGGACGACCAACTGCTGTGTCGCCGTACTGGAGGGCGGCACGGTGCAGATTGTCCCGAATAAAGAAGGCGGACGAACGACGCCTACCGTGGTTGGTTTCACTGATAAAGGTGAACGACTGGTGGGACAGATCGCCAAGCGCCAGGCGGTGACGAACGCGTCCAACACAGTGTATGCGGTCAAGCGTTTGATCGGTCGAAAGTTTGGCTCTGCCGAAGTGTCGAAGATGCGCGAGAGCTCGGCGTTTGAAATCGTCGATTCTCCAAATGGAGACGCGCGCGTACGCGTGCAGAACCGCAACTACAGTCCGCCCGAACTTTCCGGCATTGTTTTGCAGCGGTTGAAAGCTGCGGCTGAAGATTTCCTGGGCGAGTCAGTGACCGACGCGATCATCACCGTTCCAGCTTATTTCGACGACACTCAGCGCCAGGCCACGAAAGACGCGGGCAAGATCGCGGGACTGAAGATCGAGCGCATCATCAACGAGCCGACAGCGGCGGCGTTGGCTTACGGTCTCGGGAAGTCGAGCGTCGAGCGCATTGCAGTTTATGACCTTGGCGGCGGCACGTTCGATATCTCGATTCTCGAAATGAATGACGGCGTGTTTGACGTGCTTTCGACTTCGGGAAACACCTTTCTGGGCGGCGAGGATTTTGACGAACGAATTATGAGTTGGATGGCCGACCAGTTTCGCGAAGACACGGGAATCGATCTGCGCCAGGACCGTTTAGCGCTTCAACGTCTGAAAGAAGTAGCTGAAAGAGCCAAGTGCGATCTTTCAACCGCGACTGAAACGACCATCAATCTCCCGTTCATCGCTGCCGACGCGAGCGGTCCAAAGCACCTCAACAAGACACTCACAAGAGATCAGTTTGAAACGCTCGTTAAAGACCTCGTCGATCAGACGATTGAGCCCTGTTTGACCGCGCTCAAAGACGCGGAACTGCAACCGGCGGACGTTCACAAAGTGATCCTTGTCGGTGGTCAAACGAGGTCTCCGATCGTGGAACGCACGGTCGAGAAGATCTTCGGCCGAAAGCCTTCCGCTGAGATCAATCCTGATGAAGTCGTCGCGATGGGAGCGGCGATCCAGGGTGGCGTGCTGACCGGCGAAGTAAAAGACATCGTGTTGCTCGACGTTTTGCCGCTGAGTTTGGGCCTGGAAACACGTGGCGGACTGTTCACGAAGATCATTGAGCGCAACTCGACGATTCCGTTGCGTGAGAGTCGTACGTTTACGACCGTCGTCGATAACCAGTCGTCGGTTGAAATTCACGTGCTCCAGGGGGAACGTGAAGTAGCACAGGGCAATCGTTCGCTCGGGAAGTTTGAACTCGTGGGCATCGCGCCGAATCCGCGCGGCGTCCCGCAGATCGAAGTGTCGTTCGAAGTTGATGCGAACGGCATCGTCTCAGTCTCGGCACAGGACAAGACGACCGGACGCGAACAGCAGATGCGCATCACGCCGACTTCCGGACTGGCGCCGGAAGAGATCGACCGTTTAATAAGAGAGGCAGACGATTTTGCCGACACCGACCGCGCAGCCAAAGAGGTTGTGATAGCGAGAGGTAAGCTTGATTCCTTGTTGAAAAACACGAGGAAGTCGTATCTGAAGTTTGGCGGCTTGATGTCGCAGGAAGATCAGGGCAATGCTGAGTCGATTTTTCTCGAGGCGGAGGCAGCAAGCCGTAGCGAAAAAGTCGATGACATCACCAGGGCAATGCTGCGGCTGGAACGCGTCGCTATGCAACTCACTGCGGCGATGTTGAATGCCTCAGACACAGTTAGCAGCGAATCTTAAGATAGGGAATAATAGGTAGCCAATAGGTCCTATAGGCTATATATAGGGCCTATATTTAATTTGACGTGAGAGAAGTTTATGAGCAAGCGTGATTATTACGAAGTGCTGGGCGTCAACCACACCGCGACGGACCAGGAGATCAAGAGTGCCTACCGGCGACTCGCGGTCATGTATCACCCGGATAAAAACCCGAACGACGCCACGGCCGAAGAAAAGTTCAAGGAAGCGGCCGAGGCTTATAGTGTTTTGTCCAACGAAGAACAGCGCAAACGTTACGACCGGTTTGGTCATGCTGGTGTTTCCAGCAGCGCCGGCGCCGGTGCGTGGGGAGCGCCCGGATTTGGCGGTATCGAAGACATCCTCGGCGACCTGTTTGGCTTTGGTGACGTGTTTGGCGGCCAGCGCGGCGGTCGTCGCACCTCCGCTCAACGTGGCGCGGATCTCCGTTACGACCTGGAGATCTCACTCGAAGAAGCCGCCAACGGTATGACCGCGCAACTCCGCATTCCACGTCTCGAATCGTGCGAAACCTGTAAAGGCTCGGGAGCGGCGGCGGGAAGTCAGCCTGAAAGCTGTACGACTTGCAGCGGTACGGGTCAGGTTCGTTACCAGCAGGGATTTTTCTCGGTGGCGCGGACCTGTCACGTTTGTCGCGGCGCCGGCCGAGTCGTCAAGAATCCGTGCGCGGATTGTAAGGGCTCGGGCCGGGTCGAACGCGAAAAACAGATGGAGGTGAAGATTCCGGCGGGGGTCGAAACCGGCTCGCGTTTACGCGTTACTGGTGAAGGGGAATCCGGAACGCAGGGGGGCGCGCCCGGGGACCTCTACGTTGTTATCCACGTAGCCGAGCATGATCAGTTTGAGCGACAAGGTAATAACCTCTACGAAGCCGTGCCGATAACTTTCGCGCAGGCGGCGTTAGGGGCTGAGATCATGGTCAAGACGCTCGACGAAGAAGAGAAGCTGAAGATTCCGATGGGCACACAGACGGGCACAGTGTTTCGGCTCAGAGGAAAAGGGATGCCGATTCTTGGTGGTCGCGGGCGTGGTGACTTGTTTGTTTCCGTGACAGTCGTGACTCCGACGACGTTGACGCGCGAACAGCGACGTCTGCTCGAGCAGTTGGCGGAAGTTGAGAACAAGGACCTGGAGAATAAAGGGCTGGTCGATAAGGTTCGAGATATCTTCGGCTAAGAAAGGTTTCTATGAGAAGCTTTTTCCTGTTCGTACTTTTGAGTTTGATGTCGATCACTGCCGTGGCGCAGCAGGACACGATGGAAAGCTTGAAGGGCCTGGACTTCAGTAAAACTTCCATCAAGCAAGTTCAGGCGCAGAAGCTGGCGATGGAAGATCTGAAGCTTCTGCGCGGCATCATCTTCGGACGTCATGGTCGCGTCTTTAAAGACAACGACATCAAGGTCTATCTCGAAGAGCAGTCGTGGTACAAGCCGAACCCTGATTTCAGCAATTCGATGCTCAACAACGTCGAGCGCCGCAATCTCGACGTGATTCGCATCGCCGAAGCCGCTAAACACGAGACCATTCAACCAGGTGACATGCGTTACTGGCGCGATCGTGCGATCACGCCGCGAAAACTCGGCAAACACAGCGGCGCTGAGTGGAAAGTTTTGCTGGCTGAAGTCGAGGCGATTCACGGCAAGCGATTCGATGACGAGCCCTGGTTGCAGCAGTATTTCGAGGAGCGTTACTGGTATTTCCCAGACGAGAAGTACGACGCGAAGAAGTTATCGGCCATCGAGCAAAAGAACCTCGCGATTCTGAGCGATGCGCAGAAGAAGCAGCGCAAAGTCGCACTGTTGCCGGGCGACATGGAGTTCTTCGAGAACAAGGCCATCTCCGAACAGATGCTTCGTGGGCTGAGTCTGCATGAGTTGCGTTTGCTGCGAAACGAGATTTATGCCCGGCACGGGCGAATGTTTCGCGCCGAGTGGTTGCAGCAGTATTTCTTTTTTCAACCGTGGTACGCGCCCGATGAAAACTTCAAAGACGAAGAGCTTTCGGGCAATGACAAGCTCAACGTCGAAACGATCGTTAAGTACGAGAACAAGATCCACCAGGAGTTGAGTTCGAAGCCGATCACGCGCGCGGTGCTCGAAGGTTTGTTCCTTGAAGATGCGAGCCAGATGCGGCAGGAGATCTACGCGCGTCACGGCAAGGTATTCAAGGAGCCCTGGTTGCAGAAGTACTTTTCGAGTTTTGATTGGTACAAGGCCGATCCAAACTTCACTGAGGCGGCGTTGACCGACGTGGAGAAGAAGAACATCGCCACCATTGCGGCGTACGAAAAGCGCGCCGTAACGGCGATGAGTACGATAGAGGGTTGATAAGGCCCACCTTAGCTCTCGCGTGACGAGAGCCACCAACACAGATTAACGCGGATGATGCGGATAAAAACTTAACGCTGAGTCACCCTGTTTTAAGACTCGTGCCCGATGCAGTTTCCCTACTGTATCGGGCAGTTGAGTTTTGTGATGGTGTTCGGCGATGAGCAGACCATCGTCGTTAAGCACCTGTTCGACTAGTTCAATTGTTCGGACATAATCGTTCTTGTAAGGCGGATCGAAGAAGACGATATCCCAGCGCGAAGTTGTTTGCTTGAGAAACTCATTGACCTCCGAGCAGTAGATCTCCCATTGCTCCTCAGGTATCCGGCACAACTGAACATTCGCCTCGATCAACTTACACATTCGCCGCGACCGATCCACGAAGGTTGCGTAAGTAGCGCCGCGCGAAAGCGCTTCAATCCCAACCGCGCCCGATCCCGCGCACAGATCGAGAAAGCGCGCGTCTTCAATACGCGGCGCGATCACGTTGAAGAGTGTTTCGCGCAGTCGATCGGACGTGGGCCGCACCTCCAACGACGGCGGGCTCTTGAGATTTCGTCCCTTGTAAGCTCCGGCGATGATCCTCATGCTTATCCGACGTCCGCGAGTCCAAAGCGGGGATCCTGTTTGACGCGCTGGACCATCCTGGCAGTCACTGTTGACTTCGGTTTATTGAGATAGAACTCAGATTCCTGCTTTGCTTGTTCGAGCAGCGGCTGATCGCGAACGATGTTTCCGATGCGAAACTCCGGCAGTCCCGACTGCTTTGTCCCTAAAAGCTCTCCCGGTCCGCGCAACTCGAGATCCTTCTCCGCTATGACAAAACCATCATTCGTCTTTGCCATGATGCCGAGCCGTTCCTCGGCGATGGCCGTGCGCTTGTCGCTCGTCAAAAGTATGCAGTAGCTCTTCTCCGCGCCGCGACCGACACGCCCACGCAACTGGTGAAGCTGCGACAGCCCAAAACGCTCGGCATGCTCGACAATCATCACCGACGCATTCGGCACGTCCACGCCAACCTCGATCACCGTCGTAGATACGAGAATCTTAATCTCGCCTGCGACGAACGCGCTCATCACTTTCTCTTTTTCCGCCGGCTTCATCTTGCCGTGCAGGAGACCGACCGGAAGTCCTGGAAAAACCGTGTCGCGCAGGTATTCATAGCGGCGTGTGGCGTCCTTTAGGTCCATCTTCTCCGACTCCTCGACGAGCGGATAGACCACGTACACCTGACGGCCCGCTTTGATTTCGCGCGTGATCAAACGTTTCACTTCCAGTCGTTGATCCTCACCAAAGACTGTCGTCTGGATCGGCGTTCGGCCGGGCGGCAGTTCATCGATGATGGAAACATCCAGATCGCCATACACGGTCATCGCCAACGAACGTGGAATCGGTGTGGCGGTCATCACGAGCACGTCCGGATTGAGGCCACGATCGCGCAACTCGGCGCGCTGCATCACGCCGAAGCGATGTTGTTCGTCGATAACTACCAGGCCCAGTTTGTGAAAAGCAACAGCTTCCTGAATCAACGCCTGCGTGCCGACGCACGCGTGAATCTCACCTTGTTTCAGTGCCGCTTGCAGGCCGCGCTTTTCTTTAACGCGTAGCGAGCCGGTCAGCAGCTCGATGCGATACGGAGTTCTGGCTAACAGGCGTTTGATATTGCGTGCGTGTTGTTCCGCGAGAATCTCGGTGGGGGCCATCAGTGCCGCCTGTAGATCATTTTCCATTGCCGCGATCATCGCGATAACGGCAACGATCGTTTTGCCACTGCCGACGTCGCCTTGCAGCAAACGGTTCATCGGCGTTCGCGACTTCATGTCGTTGAAGATCTGCGCCGTGACTTTTCGCTGCGCACGCGTGAGCTTGAAAGGCATCACCGAAGCGATGTGGTTCTGGACGGTCTTATCGACTCGCAGCGGCGTTTCTTTTTGTTCTTTGACTCGTTGCCCACGCTTCACGCCGATCGCAAACGTCACCCAAAAGAAGTCTTCGAAGATCATGCGACGGTGCGGTTCGCTCTTCGATAGCTCGTAGTCGAGCATCGAGACATCGGGTGGCGGAAAGTGTATCTCGCGCAACGCTGTGGCGCGTCCGATCAGTTTGATCCGGTGTCGCAGATCCGCGGGAAGCGTTTCTTCGATGTCCTTGTCGCTGAGCAAAGAGAGCACTGCATGAACGATCTCGCGCACGCGCTTCGAGTTGAACTCGCCGAGCTTGCGGTAGACGGGAACTCTTCGTCCTACGTGAATCGCTGCTAACGCCGGGTCCGGCCGGTTCTCTTCAGTCTCTTCGAGATCCGGTGTTTCCGCCGCTTCTCCGAGCACTTCGAGTTCGTCGGCGGGTTTGTTTAATCGCAACTTGAACGTGTTGCGGCGTGCTTCCCATTCCCAGCGACCAAAAGTGATGAACTTCGTACCGCGCACGAGTTTGGCTGTGTAATACCTGACGATATCGTACGCGCGACGCCCGGAGACGAACCACCAGACCATCACCTCGCGACCGCTCATTGGACCATCAATCGCCGACACTTCGAAGATATAGAGTTGCGCTCGGCCGTAACCGCGTGGATTTCTGACAGCGTAACCGTGCGCGTGCGTGACGGTGAGCTCGAGCGAGGCCTCGACGCCATCGTGCAGATCTCTGATCAACGCCGGACGTGCTCGATCTTCGTAACGCATCGGGAAGTAAGTGAGCAGATCTTCGATCGTGACGGCGGCGGCACTCTTCTTGTGTGTTTGCGCGGCGAGGGCTTGCGCGAGTTTACGAGAAAGGACCGGCCCGAGTCGTGCGATCTTGAAATTGTGAAGATCCTCAACCGGAGTGTTGAGGGAGATGGCGCTGGGCATCGCAGCGATCATAACATAGCGCACGGAGAGGGACGGGTTATGGAAAACGAGAGGGTATCAGACACGACGCGCGAGAGTTTGCGATTGTTGCGGCAGGGTTTGTTGCGGCTTCACAAGACGTTGCTTGACCTCGAGCGCAGGGATTATGAGCGGGCGCGCGGGCGAATCGGCAACAGCTACGAGTTTTTACAACTGGTATTGAAAGATCCGTGGTTCGATTGGTTGCACCGGCTGTCGGAGTTGATCGTGCAGATTGATGAGACGCTCGACCCGCACGCCGAAACGCCGGCGACTGAGGCCGACGCCGGCGCGTTGATTGAGAGAGCGAAGACGTTGCTGGCGCCTGCGGAAACCGGGACTGAGTTTCAGAAGAACTATTTTCTCGCGTTACAACAGTCGCCGGATGTGGTGTTGCTGCACTCGGAGATTATGAAGCTGTTGCGATAGTCGTTAGCAATACTTCTCAAATGCCTGCGTGAGCTCGCCGGCGATTTGATGCGCATCGCGCCCTTCGATCTGGTATCGCTCGAGCATGTAGACCAGTTGACCGTCCTTCAGCAACGCGATCGACGGCGAGGATGGTCCATAACCGGTGAAGTAGCTGCGTGCTCTTTCCGTCGCGTCGATGTCAGCTCCGGCGAAAACGGTCGCGACCTTGTCGGGTTTCTTTTCGCTTTGCAACGCGAGCGCCACGCCGGGCCGCGCCTTTCCGGCGGCACAACCGCAGATCGAGTTCACCACGACCATCAGTGTGCCCTGGCTGTTTTTGATCGTCTCGTCCACGGCCTCAGCCGTTCTCAACTCTTCGACGCCGAGTCGCGTCAGGTCCTCACGCATCGGACGTATCATGATTTCGGGATATGGCATATCTAGTTTCTCCTAAGTTTTGATTTTCATCTGAATGTTAAAGGGTTTCTATCAGCGTTGCAAAATCGCAGCGCCGAAGGCGCGAAATATGAAAGCCAGGGGCAAGTCCCGACTTTGTCGGGACGTCGCCCCTGGATAACGTCCAAGCTATGCGATGCAGCCCTGAAAGGGCGTAATAATATTTCGGCCTTTCAGGCCTTGGCGCCTTCGTGTTCGCAACCAGGGGCGACGTGCTCCGCTTCGCTTCGCACTTGCTCCTGGCTTTCATATTCCGCGCCTTTGGCGCTCTGTTTCCGACCTTTTGAGGCAAATCCAATCACGGCTGTTCGCCGCGGGGGTCGAGGGAGCGGATGGCGTCGCTGAAGTGTTCGCGGATGTCGGACGCGAGCATTGTGCGCATGCCGAGTTTTTGGGCGGCGAAGTCGCCGGCGAGGCCGCCCACGTAGAGAGCGGCAATGGTCGCAGCGACTGGATTCGCGCGATCCTGAAGCGTGCCGTAGGCTTGTGCGAGAAAGCCGGAGATCAGGCCGGTTAATGTGTCGCCCGCGCCGGCTGTGCCGAGACCGGCGTTGCCTGTCGGATTGATGAAGACGCGACCATCCGGCGTCGCGAGTAGCGGGCGTGCGCCTTTGAGAACTAAAAGAAGATGGTGAGCTGTAGCAAAGTCGCGAGCTACTGCAACTCGATCGTCGAGCACAGACTTGTCTGTTGTGCCCAAGAGTCGAAGCATCTCGCCGGCGTGTGGTGTCAAAATCAGTGGGTGCTCGTCTGAACCTTTCAGATCGTCGGGCCAGGGGGCGAGTGCGTTCAGTCCATCAGCGTCGATCACACACGGCGTGGAACGACGCTCGACGATCGCGCGCACGAAGCAACGTGTTCGCTCGTCATCAATCGTCAAACCTGGACCAACAGCCACTACCGTCATCTTTTCGGCGAGCTTCAGAAAATGGTCCACAGCCTCATCGCTGATCGCTCCACGATCCGTTTCAGCGAGGGCGGTCGTGATCACTTCCGGTATCGCAGCACTCGCGACAGAGACTTGCGCCGACGCCGGTGTCGCCACCGTAACGAGTCCCGCGCCCGCTCGCATGGCTGCGCTCCCGCTCAGCGCCGCCGCACCGGAGTAACCACGCGAACCAGCCGCAATCAAAACGTGGCCGTGCGTGTTCTTGTACGACTCAGGCGTGTAACGTGTGCCCACGAGCCACTGCTGCGCGTCTTCTGTCTCAGTCAGAAACAACCAGGGCTGCGCGGCCTGGATCAGTGAAGTCGGACTACCAATGTCGGCAACGATCAGTTCGCCACCAGAGTCACAGGCCGGCGAAAGGACGTTGGCGCGTTTCGCGGCAGTGAAAGTGACGGTGAGATCCGCCTGAACTGCCGGGCCAATAGGCGTTGGCTTATCAGCGTCGAGTCCGGACGGAATATCGATGGACAGGACCAGCGGACACGTTCCGAGGGCGCGATCGCGTGCCTCTTTGAGCATCGATAGATGTTCGATGACTTTGACAAACACGCCTTCGAGCGGGCGCCTCAATCCAGTTCCGAACAATGCATCGACGATGACATCGTAAGCGCGGCGTGGTTTGGCGATCTGTTCCCAGGCCGCAACGCCATCGCACTCAATGAATGTCAGTGGCGGAGGTGAATCCGAAGAGCCGGCCTCGAAGCTCGCCAGACGACTGACCGATTCAAAATTCGTGTGCGCGTCGCCGGAAGTCTCAGAGAGTTTGCCGAAGAGTACGACGCTGCAGTGCATTCCGGCGCGTGAGAGGGCACGAGCGAGGGCAGCGCCATCACCGCCGTTGTTACCTTTGCCACAAAGGATTAAGGCTTTCTTGTCGTCGAGGTCGCCGCGGAGACGCGTGCGGATAGCTTCCATGCACGCGGCGCTGGCCGCGTCCATCAAAAGCAGGGAAGAGGTGTGGTAGTTCTCAACCGTGAGACGGTCAATCTCGCGAATCTGTTCAGCGGAGAGTACGGGTCGCACGAAGGGATGATAGCAGTTTCTCTGTGTATCTCTGCGATCTCTGCGTTGAAAGTTACCTTCTAACGCAAAGATCGCGGAGATACGCAGAGGGCCGCAGAGAACAAAAAGCGCGGCCCGAGCCGCCCCGCCTGCCCGCCGCTGCACCAACCGTCCGTTTTTCCAGGATATCTAATCTATATTTTCAATACGCGACGCTCTCCAGAAAAATTTCAAAAAAAATTTCTGGAACAAGCCTTGGGCCTGTTCCAGAATCAAGAAAGGAGCACTAGCTTTGGTTATATCGTGATTGCAGCCCGAACGTTGCTGCGAGTTATTTGCTGCGCCTGTTCAGCGACACGTGCTAAACCGGCGCCGATTATGTACATCAGCGTCTCGCAAACTTCGCGTGACCCCGTTCCTACGACCTGACCTTTTTCATCCTGAACAACGTAGATGCGGCCGGTCGACTCGAGGGGAAGAATCATTGGCCTTGTATACATCGCTTTATCTCCCGTGATGGATCAGCGTTTACTTATTGTCGTTTTTCTTGAACCTGCGACGCAGCGCTCCCGCACTTCCAACAAGCCCACTGCCGAGCAGGAACAAGCTCGCCGGCTCCGGAACACTGTTAGGTTGGGCGAACCCGCCAAGACGCCACTGATTGATGTCCTGGAATGTCGTGTTGCCGATGCCCTGCACCGTAACACTATTGATAACAGCGCCTTCCAAAGCCTCGATGCCAAAGAAGTTCTCGCCGTTGGTGTCGACAGTGAAGACCTGGTTGAAGACCTGGCCGCCGGACAGCGTGTAATTAACCGTGAACTGAACCTGAGTCGGCGGCGGTAAGCCGGCGGTGACGTCGATGTTCAGGATTAGTTTGGTGAAAGTCGCGCCATTTTCGAGCTGAACAGTGACGTTCGAAAACGGTGTGTTGCCGGTACCGCCGACGAGAACGGCCTGACCGCCACTGACGCCGAGATTGCCGGTGCCGGATGTGGAAGTGAAATCAACGATGAAGCCTGCGCCGGCGCCATTGAAATCACCCTGGACCAATGGACCGGAGTGAACCAGACTGCCGTTATTGAACAACACGTTGTCGGTGTTCTGATTGTTTGGGTTACCGACCGTAATGGTAATGGGATCGGCCCAGGCGGTGGATGAGGCCACCATCATGATGGCGAATGCTGCGGTGGCCAGTATCAGGCGTTGCAGGTTGAAAATCTGGGGCATAAAAGGGGACTCCTTGTCCTTGGGTTTCCTAAACTATGAAAGAGAAAGTGTTAATGGCGTGGGAGTTCCAGCGACTTGGAGAGAAGTTTCACGCAAAGGCGCAAAGGGCCGACGCAAAGACCGCTAAGAGATCCTCTTTGCGGCTCTGCGTCTTCCTTTGCGCCTTTGCGCGAAACTTCTCTTAGATACCGTATTCCTTGATCTTATTGAGGAGTGTTTTGTAGCTGATCCCGAGGTCTTCGGCGGTTTTGCTCTTATTTCCCAGATTCACTTCCAGCGCGCTGCGAATCTTTTTTCGCTCGACGAGACGCAGGGCGCGATGACCTGCTTCGGAGAGGGTGCCGGAAAGATCGAGCTGGTCGAGAGTTTCTGACTCAGGCGCGTCCAATGGTCCAAGGCCCAGATCGGCCGGTTGAAGAATCAGCGAATCGGAGATGATGCAGGCGCGTTCGATCGCGTTTTCGAGTTCACGGACGTTGCCGGGCCAGCGATGTTGCCTGAGTGCCGCGACTGCTTCGTCACTCAACTTTGCTTCGCGGCCACGAAGTTCACGACCGATCTCCGATGAGAAGTGCTCGGCGAGCAAAACTATGTCGTCGCCACGTTCGCGCAACGGCGGTACTTCGATTGGAAACACTGCGAGACGAAAGAACAAATCACCGCGAAACTGCCCGTTATCAACGGCGGCTCTCAAGTCTTTATTCGTCGCCGCTACGACGCGAACATCCACTGCCACCGGCGTGCGGCCGCCGATTCGATCCACTACCTTCTCTTCGATCGCACGCAACAGTTTTCCCTGCACTCCCAGCGGCAACTCCCCAATCTCGTCAAGGAACACGGTGCCGCCCGTAGCCAGTTCAAACTTCCCCTGGCGCCGATCGGTTGCGCCTGTAAAAGCGCCACGCTCGTGTCCGAAAAGTTCGTTCTCGATCAGGGTTTCAGGAATGGCGGCGCAGTTGATCGCCACGAAGGGATGATTGCGACGAGGCGATAAATGATGAACTGCGCGCGCGAAGAGTTCTTTGCCGGTGCCTGACTCGCCGAGCAATAGCACGGTGGCTTCCGTCTGGGCCACACGCTGCGTTTCCCCAACCGCGCGTTTCAAAACTTCCGACTCGCCGAGTATGCGCGGGAAGCCATAGCGGCGCGACCATTCTTCACGCAACAGTATGTTCTCGGTTCGGAGTCGTGCTTGCTCGAGGGCGCGTTCGACGAGCAACAACAAATGATTCGAGTCGACGGGTTTCTGAAGGAAGTCGTGAGCGCCGTCCTTCATTGCCTGGACGGCTTCGTCGATCGAGCCGAAGGCGGTCATGACGATCACGGGCACGTCTGCGTCGGCGGCGCGCGCCGCGCGCAGGACATCAAGACCGGAGCCATTCGGCATGCGCAGATCGGTAAGCACGAGGCGATGACGGGCGTCAGCGATCTCGTTGAGCGCGGCCCGGGCGTCAATCGCTTCCGCTACACTGTATCCGGCATTCTCGAGAGTTAATCGCAGTACGCGACGCAGGCTGTCTTTGTCTTCGACGAGTAGGATATCGGCCACTGTCGCCAATGATCGATTTTTCAGTTGTTGGGTGTCAAGAAAGAAATCTCGCGCAAAGGCAAAGACGCAAAGCGCTGCCGCGCTGCTACGGAACTCAACTTCCTACTCATGTAACTTAAAGTGACGATCGTCACGCTGCGTTCAATCCAAACACATCAATTCGCGTGCAATCGTCGATGGAATACCTATTGCTCAAGGTGCTTGTCGGAGGTGGACGCGCCCAAATGGACCGCAACAGCAGAACAACCAGGCAGCACGGATTCACGATCATGCAGATGGTCGTTACGCTCGCGATCATCTCGGTCGTATCCACTGTCGGCGTGCTCGGCGTCAAGTCAGCACGCGAGCACTTCAAGATGCAAAACTCTGCTCGCCTCTTTGCGTCCTATGCTGAGAAGGCTCGCGCCGATTCAGTTCGCCGGCATGCAGCCACCGGCGAGGAAGCATCACTCGAGATGTTTGGAGAAGGAACCAGTACTTACAACGTAACTATGGATTTCGGATCAGGAGTCGAGACGCGTACCTTTCAACTCGATCCTGGAATCACTTTTGGTACGGCTGCGGCCAAAGTGACATTCGACTGGCGTGGCCGGCTGCTCGGCGACGCAGTCGTATTCCAGATAAAGAGTAGCTATCTCGACGACGCGATTCCCGTGGATGTGTCGGGCTCTGGCGATGTAACGATCTGGTCGCAATATTATCCTGATTACAAGATTCCTCCTGTGACAGTCAGCCCCGTCGGCGACGACGTGGACCACGGCACACCATCAGCATCGCCATCAGCTTCAGTATCACCCAGCCCAAACGTCAGTCCATCGCCGTCCGACACAGCGTCTCCAACCCCTTCGCCTACTGCTTCTCCGACCGCTACACCGATTGGAAATGGCAATGGAAACGGCAACGGCAACGATGGAAATAACGGAAACGGAGGCAACAATAACCCGAATGCATCACCCACTCCGACACCGAGCCCGTCGCCCTCTGCGACTCCGATCCCACAGTGTGTCGCAACGATCAGTCCCAGCTCTCTTTCATTGAGCCAAAGCATTGACGCCCACAAGACGGGGACAGCTACCTTCACGATGACGAATGCAACAGGAGTCCGCATCATCAGCGCCGGGCAATCCGGAAACGGTAACAGCCTGGTTGTCGGTGTCTCGTTGCAGAGAATCGACGGCAGCGGTTCGAGCGTCATCTCGGTCACCACGAAGAACGGCGCCGGAAACCGAGGCGTGTTCGTCGTCAATGTGACAACCGATCCAGCCTGTGGTTCCGGTGCACAGTTAACAGTTTCAGTGAGTAACTAAGGCGGCAGAATGGAACTCACGCACAAAGAACAACAAGGCTTCACTCTTTTGGAAGCCGCGATAGCGATGGTCATCCTGATGATCATCGGACTGGGCATCGCCTCGCTTTTCACTTACGCGATCCATGCCAACGGTAACGCCGACGATCGTGTGTTATCGATGGCCCTGGCCCAAAAGCGCATGGAGTGGTTGCGGACCATCCCGTTCACTACGCAAACACGCCACGTTGCGTATTCATATCCCAACGGCGGCCTGGAGGTGACCGGCACTGCCGGGGTCACTGAGACTGTCACTAACGCCGGCCGCAGTTATACAGTGCGAACGGTGATTCAGAATCTGAGCACTGTTCCCACGGGAAATCCCGATGCAGGTGAGCCAACGGTGAAGAGTATTCAGGTTTCAGTCACCCCTGTGGGAGCGGCAACGGCATTTGA
Source organism: Acidobacteriota bacterium (assembly GCA_046730735.1). GTDB lineage: Bacteria > Acidobacteriota > Blastocatellia > Pyrinomonadales > Pyrinomonadaceae > PSRF01. Next base: position 14,890 of record JBKPJP010000054.1, read on the forward strand.
GACGGTCACCATTACCACTCAACGATCAACACAGGTCACCGGAATCTATTAGCGAGGACTTTATGAGTTCGTCGAATAAAAACGGTTTCTCTCTACTCGAGCTGCTGATCGCTATGGTCATCACGATGGCGTTGATGAGTGCTGCCAGCACGTTGCTGGCAAACGCTCTGCGCGTGCGCAGTCGCGAGAATCAGAAGTCTGACGCACTCGCCGATACGCAGCGAGCTCTCAATGTGATGTCGCGAGAGATCGCAAACGCCGGATTCAACCTGACCGGCAACGGTATCGTCGCTGCGGATTCCGGAGAAACTTCAATTCGGATTCGCTCGAACCTCAATCGATACGAGGTCGAGGATGCAGACGCTACCTCGCGAGACAGCATCATGACTCAGAGCGAAGACATTAAGTACTTCATCAATGAAGCCGAAGAGACAATGTACCTCGTGCGACACGATCCGTACGGAAACGGCAGTACGGTGCTGGCCAATCGCATCGACAGCATGAAGATTCATTACTACGATCAGAAAGTTACCTACACTGCTCCGCCCGGGGGTTACGACATCACTGATGTGTCGGCGCTGCCAGTAGCTCCAGAAAATGCGAAATACATCGTCATAGCCATCGCCGTGACGCTAGACCCGGTCGGAGAGCCGGGCTCACCGGGTTATCAACCGCCTTACACCGTATTGCTTTGTTCTGACGTTACTCTGCGCAACACGAGTCTATGGAGCTACTAATGAGATCACAAAAGCGGACTGCGTGCTTTAACGATCGTGCTGGTGAAAAAGGTGCGGCCCTCATTACGGCAGTTCTTCTTTCCATGCTGTTGTTGGCTGCCGGTGGGACGCTTGTCCTGACTTCAACGATGACCGGAATAACAGCGCGAGATTCAACGGCTGAAATGCAGGCCTACTACGCTGCGGAAGCAGGCGTGGCCAGAACACTCGAAGTATTAAGAGGAAACGTACAATCGAATCCCGCGGGCACCCGCGCGTCTTTCAAAAATGTCTTATGTAGTAAGACTCTTTGGACCACGACTTCGGGTAATGAAGTAAATGTTGCCTCCGACGGCTCGACGCGCTTTCAGGTCCTCGAGATCATGGACCCTCAAACCTCGAACACCACCGCTGTTAATTGTGCGAACGGTTCATACAAACCCAACCAACTGAGAATCCGTGTGCTGGGGCTTGGTCCAAGCGATAGCCAGAAGAAGATGGAGATCGTGGTCGATCGGTACACTGTGGAATACGACGTGAAAGCGGTCGTCACGTTACCCAACGATTCCGGAACCCCCATGACCTTCGACCTCGGCGACAGTAACGTAACGACGACTTCAGGCACAGACATCAACGGTACGGGAACCCTTGATGCATACGCAGTGAGTACTGGCGACTCCAACATCGCCAACAACGTCATCGATGGTTGTGATCCTGATGGAAGCAACTGCGGCAACGGACCTAATGTTTCACCGAGCAATCCGGGTGTTCTCAGCAACTCGAACACCCCGAGCTTTCTAAAGTCAGTATCCAATGCACGAGAGTTTTTGTATGGCACTGAGGGAATGATGAATTCGGCCATCAACCAGGGACGCTATTTCACGAGTGGCGCATCCGCCATCGCCAGCGGCGCAGGACTCGGCGCGAGTAATCCGGATGGGGTGCTTACCTTTGTTGACGGCGATTTCACGCTTGGACCAGGTACTCCGACCGGGCAGGGAACTCTAATCGTCACCGGCACTCTGACGTTTGACGGAAGCTTCAACTGGAACGGCGTGATCATGGTGCTCGGCGCGGGCCGTGTGGTTCGCAGCGGCGGCGGACAGGGAAATATTTATGGAGCGATGTTTGTGGCCAACTTTACCCGCACCGGAGCCAGTACCGACGTGTTTGGAGCGCCGACGTTTAATACGAATGGCGGCGGCTCGGCGAATATCCAATACAGTTCAGACGCCGTCGATAAAGCGAAGGCCGTAGGCGGCCACTCGATCAAAGGCGTGCGCGAGATCTAAGTGACACGATGCCACGGGCTTGTCCCGTGGAGCCTCACGCTTGCTGCTAAAAGAGGCTAAGAAGAAGGTGTAGAGATGCCACGGGCTTGTCCCGTGGAGCCTCACGTTTGCTGCTAAAAGAGGCTAAGAAGAAGGTGTAGAGATGCCACGGGCTTGCCCCGTGGAGCCTCACGCTTGCTGCTATTAGCTCGAAAACGTGAATCACCACGGGACAAGCCCGTGGCATCCAAACGACTATAGGTGCAGCGGTGTAGCGACCAGCGTGAATCACCACGGGACAAGCCCGTGGCATCCAAAACGACACTATAGGTGGAGCGGTGTAGCGACTAGCGTGAATCACCACGGGACAAGCCCGTGGCATCCAAAACTACACTATAGGTGCAGCGGTGTAGCGACTAACGTGAATCACCACGGGACAAGCCCGTGGCATCCAAAAACGACATTATAGGTGGAGCGGTGTAGCGACCAGCGTGAATCACCACGGGACAAGCCCGTGGCATCGCCGATGTGGATACCTGTCTCTGGAATCTCCCCACGATACCTGTCTCTGGAATCTTCTCTCCTTTACCAATTTATCTCCACTGTCCAGCGGGAATCGTCCGCTGCCTTTGCGGTGCCGCACGCCACAACTGCAGTTGGACGGTAAAGCGCCCCGGCAATCTACGGATGGCCGGGGCGCATTTTTGATCAGCTAGAACAAGTCACCTCAACTAGAACAAATCACCTCAGCTAGAACAAGTCAGGAAGAGGGGCTTGCCCCCGCTTGTAGATGAATTAGTCCAGCAGCGGGGGCAAGCCCCTCTTCCTGACTTGTTCTAATCAATCATCATAAATTTTTCCATGATTATTAGTTAGAGCGTGAGGGCGGCTCGTATTCTTCGCCGTCGCCGACTGTGCTCTCGGTGTGAGAGAGTTGCATCGTGAGCATCAGCGGCTTGTAATCGAATGCCTTCGGACCGCCACGACTGTTCTGCACCAGCATCACGAGGTAGTCCTGATTTTCGCGGAACCGCCAAACACTGCCGCGTTGATTCATGATCACAAACAGCAGTACCTCGCCATTGGCTGCCCGCATCTGCCCGACTAACGAGCTCGCGCCGCCGTCTGTCCTGACCAAGGTGCCCGTCTTCGCGATGACACTCCCACGCCATGCCAGACCGTCGAAACGATCTTCAAGCGTACCCGGATCGATTCCCGCGACGGGCAGGATCGACGCAGGCGTCATCCCATGCTTCTGCAACTCAGCGCGCAATTCACGATAGATCTTCATCATCACTCGCGGCGAAACGCGGTTCACGCCGAGTCCACTGAGTGAAGCGATCCTGATCTCGTCGGGGCCGAGCTTGAGTTGAGTTATTAATTGCTGGCGCACTGACTCGGGCCCACCGAGTGCTTCACCGATGCGCTCAGCCATGAAGTTATTCGAGTAACACAAAAGCACTTTGAGAATATCGACGAGCTTGCTCGAACGCTGCGTCAAAAGGAGTTTTGCGGTCGGCGTGACTGGAGCAACTGCGACCGCTCCCATCACTGCAACGCTCGGCACCGTCTCGAGACTGGCGCGGTCGTTGAGCAGCGTCCGTTCGTAATTCCAAGCGCGCACTGCTTCTGCGTGGCGCAGCGTCGAGTCGAGCGTGTCGTACAGTCGCTCGCCTGAGCGCGTCGCCGAGGCGCTGAAATTCATCGTAAAGCCCGGCGCGACGATCAGATCGCCCGAGACCTGTTTGATACCGAGCTTGTTCAGCTCGCGCGCGAGCAGCACGCCGTGTTCGTAGTGAAACGACGGATCGCGCCCGGAGATGTACAGATTTCCGTTTAGTACCCCGGTAGTTTTGTCGAGCACGCCATCCGTCCAGACGCCGGTCGCAAACCGGTGTTCGGGACCCAGTGTGCGCAACGCGACGAGCGCGGTGGCGAGCTTGAGTGTGGAGGCGGGGTTGAATTGTTCGTACTCGTTCTGAGCAGAAACTACCTTACCATCCAGCGTTTCAATCAACACGCCCTGCAGCCCATACAACGGTCTCGCGTTCTCGGGGGTTGCCGTCGGTGTGGGTGATGGCGATACCTGGGGAATCTGCGCCGGCGCGCTGGAAGACGCTGCCAGCGCGAGGAGAATTAAAAGGGTCAGTTTGCTCAATCCGTGCCACATCGAATTCATCATAACAAGTAACCACGGATTTAGATGCAGGTAAGTTGATCCGCGTTCTTCCATGTAGATCCACGGCCAAACACATCGTTGACAATGTTTCCGGCACGCTCATAGAATCGCGGTGTTGACAAACTACAGTGCAACGCAACCAAGAACCCGTTACAGTTGAACGAGTGCTGGCCACTCACCGAGCACGGCGCAAGGAGATTCGGAAGCGGCTCCGTGAGTTTGAAGAAGTTTGGCGCAAAGGATCGGATGCCAGGCTCTGGGAAGAGTTGGCCTACTGTATTTTTACTGCCGGTGCTTCGGCGCGCATGGGGTTGAATTCAGTCGATGCCGTGCGACCGTTGCTGATGGAAGGCGACTCGGACGCGATGACGGCGGCGTTGAAGAAAGCCGGTGCACATCGTTTTCCAGTGGCGCGGCCGCGTTACATTGTGATTACGCGCAACTACTTTCGCGCGGACTGCGGCATGGCGTTGCGCAAGCGTTTGCGCAGCTTTTCAGATCCGTTCGAGCGGCGTGATTGGCTGGCCCGGGAGAAACAAGTCAAAGGTTTGGGTTATAAAGAGGCCAGCCACTTCCTGCGAAACATCGGGGTGAAAGGCCATGCGATTCTTGATAAGCACGTGATGAGATGTTTGGCCGAGATAGGAGTGATTGACTCTTCCAGGCCGCCTTCAACCCGAAGGAAGTATCTCGAAGTCGAGCAGCAACTGATTGGGTTTGCTCGCGACATCGGCATCGATTTTGACGAGCTTGACCTGGTCCTCTGGTCCATGAAGACGGGAGAAGTTTTGAAGTAGCATTCCAGGCGAAGCCGGCCATCACTCAGATGGCAGAAGGTGTGAATCATGCAAGGTAATAACCAGCAGCGTCTCTTTCGAATGGCGGCCTTCAGTGTGGCCGCCTTCATACTTTGTTTTGCGCTCGCGGGATCGTCTCACACTGCCGCCGGCTTCGCAGACAAGAAGGCTTACAACAAAGGTTATCGCGCGCTGCGCAGAGGCGACTTCGAAGCGGCCGAAAAGATCTTTCGCGAGTTGCTCAACAAAGATGCGCACGACAATGAAGCTCGTCTGGGACTGAGTTTTACTCAACTCAAACAGCGCAGTTTGCAAGCCGCTTACGACAATGCCGCGCGAGTGATCATGCAGGAGCCACTCTCGGCGCGCGCGCATGCGCTGCTTGGCTCGGCAATCCTCGGCGCGGGTGAGTTTTCTCTATCGGTAGAAGAGTTTCGTACTGCGCTCACACTCAACCCGGACGAAGCCCTCGCAGTCGCCGGTCTGGCAATGGTCGACTTCTATGAGAACCGCATGCCGGCCGCTGTTGCCGGTCTGCGCAAGGCCGTAAATATGGATCCCGATGAGCCTGACTTCGTTTTCAATCTCGGTCAGGCGGCGGCACGTAGTGAGAAGTACAAAGAAGCTGCGGACGCGTATGAGAAGTTTTTGATGATCGCGCCGAAGACCGATGTCGATCGTCGTGAACGCATCATCGGATTGATCGACTTCCTGCGCTATCTTGGCAGACAGGGACCTCTTTACGTCCCGGGGGGTGACTACCGTTCCACTCTCTCGTTTGAAGCAACTGACAATCGCCCGATTCTTCAAATTCGAATCAACGGAAACAAGGAACCGCTTCGCTTTGTGCTCGATACCGGTTCCGGCATGTCAGTCATCTCCGAGGAAACCGCAAAGAAGCTCGGCATCAAGCCGGTGGCGCGGGGCGGACTCGCACGCGCGGTTGGTGGCGGCGGAAAGTTTGAAATCGTCTATGGCTTTGTAGACTCGATCGAGATTGGCAGCGCGCGCGTCCAGAATGTGCCGGTGTACATTCGCAAGTTCTTCGATAATCATATCCCGGTTGATGGTTATCTGGGGCTTTCGGTAGTCTCGAAATTTCTCGCGTCGGTCGACTACGGCACGCGCCGCATGTCGCTCGTGCGGCAGAATCAAACGGACCAGGTCGAGAGTTGGACCGCCGTACGGCGGCCGGAGAACATGCAAGGCTTGATTCCGGTTGCGCCTAACGACGGCTCGATAGAAGTTCCATTACGAACGACGTCGAGCGGTTTTTTGAGTGGTGAAGTCGGGCTCGACGGTTTTGACAAGAACGTCAACTTCATCATCGATACTGCCGCGAGTATCACAGTGATTTCGGAAAAGCTTTCCCAACAGGAACAACTACTCGACTTGCTGCAGCCGTCGAAGATGCGTGTGTTTGGAGCCGCGGGGGTTACGGAAGACGTGAAGCTGTTGCAACTGCCGCGGCTGAGTCTTGGCTTGAGCAAGCTCGAGAAGATCAATGCCGCCGTGCTCGACATGGAGCCGGTAAACGAGACTGCCGGGTTTACGCAGAGTGGAATTCTCGGCGGTAACTTCCTGCGCCACTTTCGTATCTATTTTGACTTTACAAGGGGGGCAATGCGTTTGGAGCCTTTGAATCAGAAACCGAAGAGCGTCGAAAATGTAAGTCCGGAAGCAGTGGTATCTCCATGAAGCAGGCACTTTATCTCGAGACATCGGTGATTGGCGCTTACCTGGACAACGGCGAACCGTTTCGCCGCGACTTGACGATCCGCTGGTGGGAACACGAGATGCCCGACTATCGCACAGTAGTCTCGCCGCTCGTGTCGTCGGAGCTTGGTCGTTTGAAAGAACCGCATCGCAGTTCGTACTTGAAGTTGATCGGCAATCTCGAGCAGGTCGATCTGACTGAAGAGGCGGCGATTCTCGCGGAGGGTTACATCGCGCGCGGCATCTTTCATCGCAAGTACATCGCCGACGCGTTGCACGTAGCGATTGCTTCGTGCCACAAGATCGATTATTTGGTGACGTGGAACTTCGGTCACCTCGCGAACGTGCGACGCCAGGCGCGTATTAAGTTGTTCAATACCGCGGCGGGATTTTATGTGCCGATGATCGTGACGCCGGAGTTTTTGGTGTCGGAGGCTACGGAGCAGCAAGTGATATAGATCAATACCATCCACAGATTACACAGATTATTTTTTCTGTGTAATCTGTGGATGAGATTTGTTAAAAGAACGAGATGTACAGACGCCCGAAATTCCTGGAAGTCCTGCACGCGATTCGCGAGGAGATGTCGCGTGAGGCTGATTACGATGTGGACCTGTTTGCCGAGATGGTGAGGTCCGGCATGCAGCCGACACATGGTCCACAACGCGTCATTCGTGGTTTCAGAACTCGAGCACCGCGCGCAGAAAATAGTAACGGCAAGCCCGCGAAGCATAGACAGCGCAAGCGCAGCGCGTGATAATGTCAACAACTAGTTGCGATCATGAATCCTACTTTTGAAACGATTGGTTTAGAAGTTTCGAGCGAAAAGGCATTCAACTATCTCGCAGAACGAGCGGGCGATCAGGGTGAAGCTACGCAACTCAGCCGGCGCGGCGCCGTGCTGCACGGTCGTTGCTGGAAACTCGGCGAAGGCCTCGAGGTTTGGACCGTGCTCTATGAATCGGGCAGCGGCGACGTGTTCTATGCCGATTGCCGCCCGGGTTTTCGAGCGCGTTACATCCAGACGATCGCGCCGTGGGCGTTGACGGAGTACGACGAGGAAGGCGAGGCGGTGATTCACGGTTATCGCGAAGGCACCGACTGCGAAGTACTCTTCGAGTTGCAGAACCTTACCGAGGTTGGACCATCAGGCTTCGGCGCACAGGAGTTGCACATCGGTCTCTGTGGTCTCGCGTATCGCGCGCGCGTGCGTCGCGGTAAGCACAAGACGCGTTGGACGCCGCTTGAAAAGGCGGCCCCGGCACGAGCGGCGCATGAAAACGATTGGAGCTTGTCAGGACGCGTGATCGCGTTCAAGCCCCTGAAGAATCCGCTTTCGGGAGGCGAGCTTTTCTGGATTCATCTCGATCTGGAACGCATCAAGCTCGAAGTGCTCGTTAACCAGCGCGCACTCCGCGGCGATTCGTTGACTGTAGGCGCCACGGTCGAAGCTGAGGTTTGGTTGCAGGGCCACGTGCTCGACGAACACGCTCTGCGCTCGCGCTACGAAGGTGTGGACTTCTCGTGTTCGCGCGCGAGTTTTTGGTCCGGTTTAAGAAGAAGAAATTAGCAACCCCCTGATGAGACGTGTCCTGGTAGTTATCCTTTTAGTCCTCACACTGCTACTCGCCGCGTACGCTTTCAATCGTTACTGGATTCACCGCTTCGACTCCTTAATCACGCGCCAAGCCGCAATCTATCGCGTCGATCCCGATCTCGTCTGGAGCATCATCTACGAAGAGACTTACTTCAGCCCGTGGAAGATCGGCAAAGACGGTGAGATCGGTTTGATGCAGGTGATGCCGGCGGTTGGTCGCGAGTGGGCCACGGAAACTGGCATGCGCGAGCTGGAACGCCAGATGGCGAGCGATCCGCAAACGCTGCTGCGCGATCCGGAGCGAAACATTCAAATCGGCTGCTGGTATCTCGAAAAGATACACGAACAGTTTCAGGACTCACCCGAAGCCGAGATAAGAATGCTTGCGGCTTACAACGCCGGACCAAGTCGCGCGGTCGAGTGGAGCCGTCCCGACCAGCCCGGGATTACACAAACGGGTGCGGAGTTCATCAACCGGATCGACATTCCTTCCACCAGGGCTTACGTGACTTCGATCATGCAGCGTTACCGCCAGCTCAAAAATTCACGCCAATGACGACTATCTACTCGGCGCGCTGGGTGCTTCCTGTTTCAGCCGCAGCAATTGAGAATGGCGCTGTTGCAGTTGAGCGGCGACGGATTGCCGGCGTTGGTCCTGAACGTGAGATCGTCGCGAAATTTCCAGGGGCGAAGATTGAATCGCTCGGCGAAGCTGTAATTCTTCCTGGTTTGATTAACACTCACACTCACCTCGAACTGACCGCACTGCGCGGCTATCTCGAAAACGAAGAGAGCGATTTTTTTGCGTGGCTGCGAAAGTTGACGGTTGCGCGTCTGGAGCGAATGACGCCGGACGACATTCGCGTTTCGGCGACGTGGGGTGCGTGTGAGGCTGTGCGAGCAGGAGTAACGTGCGTTGGCGATGCGAGCGACTCGGCGTTATTGAGTATGCTCGCGTTGCAGGAAGTCGGGTTGCGTGGTGTTGTTTACCAGGAGTCGTTTGGACCAGACGCGCGCCTCGCACAGGAGAATTTCGAGAAGCTAAAGATCAAGGTGGATGAGTTACGTGGGCATCAGAACGAGCTCGTGCGCGCCGGCGTTTCACCACATGCGCCGTACACGGTCTGCGGACCGCAACTCGAATTGATTGCGAGACTCGCTGTATCGGAAGACTTGCCGCTGATGATGCATGCGGCTGAGTCGGAAGCTGAAGAGTTGTTGTTGCGTGAAGGTTGTGGCGCCTTTGCTGAAGGTTTGGCGCGACGGTCGATTGAGTGGAATGCGCCGGGGTTGTCGACGATTCAGTACCTGAAGCGGTTCGGCATACTTCACACCATGCCAGTGTTGGCCCACTGCATACGCGTTGACGACGAAGACATCGAGACGTTGCGCAATTACCATGCGAAGGTAGCGCACTGTCCGAAATCGAATGCGAAGCTGGGGCACGGGCGCGCGCCGCTCGCGAAGTTTCTGCAGGCGGAAGCTATCGTTGGGCTCGGTAGTGATTCGGTAGCCAGTAATAACACTTGCGATATTTTCGAAGAAGCGCGTTTCGCGACACTGCTGGCCCGGGCCGCAGGTGAACACGTAAGTGCGAACCAGGCGCTGGAGGCAGCAACACTCGGCGGCGCGTTGTGTTTTGATCTCGAAAGTGAGATTGGCGAGTTGAAGGAAGATGCGCAAGCGGATCTCACCGCGGTACGACTGACCGGCGTTCACCAAACACCCAGTTTCGATCCAGTCGCTACGCTGATCTTTGCTTCTTCGGGACGGGATGTGATCTTAACTGTTATTGCAGGTCGTGAAGTTTTTCGTGACGGGCGCGTCACGACCGTGGATGAAGATCGTCTACGCGCCCGTCTTGATGAAATATCCGATAAGTTAAATTGACGCGGCAATCGCTTCCTCGAAGATCTCGAGCGCGACGTCGACATTCTCTTTCGTCAGTATCAACGGCGGTGACCAGCGAATCGTACTTGCCCCCGCGCCGAGAATTATCAACCCACGCTCGAAACACGCCACCTCGATGCGATCGCGCAACTCAGGCGTAACGAACTCGACACCAATCATCATCCCCATGCCGCGCACGTCGACAATGCAGTCGTGCTTTCCCTTCAACTTCTCGAGCCCGGCTTTCAAGTAGCCACCAACTTCGGCAGCATTTTGGACCAGACCACCTTCGAGCAGTTCGATCGTCTTCAACGCCGCGGCGATGCAAACCGGATTGCCGCCAAACGTCGACGCATGCGCGCCGGGCTTCCAATCCATCAGGTCCGCGCGCGCTACGCAGGCGCCAATCGGCAAACCCGAACCGATGCCCTTCGCGATACACACAATGTCCGGCTCGATATCGTAATGCTCACACGCAAACATCTTCCCGGTGCGACCCATTCCCGACTGCACCTCATCGACGATCAGCAGAATTCCATGCTCATCACAAATGCGCCGCAGTCCCTGGAGAAAGTTTTTCGGCGCCGGCACGTAACCACCTTCACCCTGCACCGCTTCAACCACGATCGCCGCAACTTCCTCGGGCGGCGTAGTCGTCTTGAAGAGTCGTTCTTCGATCCAGTTGAGCGCGCCTTGTCCGGCGCCGCCGTCACCACAATCAGCAGGGCTGAACGGATTGCGAAACTCATTCGGATAAGGCAGGTGGACCACGTCGAGCGCCTGGCGCTTGAAACCCTTTCGCTGTGCTGCTCTTGATGAAGTTAATGAAAGCGACCCGAGTGTGCGTCCGTGGAAGCTGTTGAAGAAGGCGATGAACTTCTCACGACCGGTCGCGTGCATCGCGAGTTTCAGAGCGGTCTCGACTGCTTCGGTGCCGCTATTGGCGAAGTGTGTTCGCGTTGGCGACTTGACCGGAACGATCGCGTCGAGCTTTTCTGCGAGTTGCGGCATGTGGCGGTAGTAATAGTCGGTGCCGCACATGTGAATCAGTTGTTCGGCTTGTTGCTGGATTGCTTTAACGACGTCCGGGTGGCAGTGGCCGGTCGAACAGACAGCCACGCCGGCGTTACAGTCGAGAAAAACGTTGCCATCGACGTCTTCCACCCACACGCCGCTGGCACGTTCAGCGACGAGTTTGAAGGATGGGCGCGGATAGGATGGCGTTATAAACTTTGAATCCGCTTCGACGATCTTTTTGCCGTTAGGACCCGGCAGCGCCGTCTTGATCTGGGGGCGCTTTGGTGTTGCGAGTACAGTGGTAGACATTTTCAACTCCTTGTCAGAATGGCCAGGAAAAAGTAGGGATTAGACGTGAGAAAAACGGAACGGCTAGTCGGCGAAGAGGTTCGCGCGACATTCAAGCGGCCGATAATGTAAAGGTTGCGGGTTAAACATCGACTCGATTCTAGCACCGGGTTTGAAGCGTGACAATTTGTTTCACGCAAAGGCGCCAAAGCTGCCGCAAAGGCGCAAAGAAGAGCTTGGATTACTTTGCGGCTTTGCGTCCTGTCTTTGCGACTTTGCGTGAAATGTCTTACATTATTCGGTCCAAATCCCTTCCTCGGAGTAAGAATAATGAAGAAACTATTTGCCCTGTTGTTTGTCGCGGCTCTGCTTGCTGCCACCGTGAGCGCCCAGAGCGTCACCGCGCCAAACGGATCTGCGGGTGGAGGCTCATCCTCGTCCAATGATCCCAAAATCGTTTATCCCGTAACAAAGAAAGTAGAGCAGTTTGACGACTACTTCGGCACGAAAGTGGCCGATCCGTATCGCTGGCTCGAAGACGAAACATCCGCCGAGACGAAAGCCTGGGTTGACGAGCAGAACAAGTTGACTTTCAGCTATCTCGACAAGATTCCGTATCGCGAAAAACTCAAAGCCCGTTTGACGCAACTCTTCAACTATCCGCGCATCTCAGCGCCGTTTCATCGCGGTGACACTTACTTCTTCACCAAGAACGACGGCCTGCAGAATCAGAGCGTCATTTACATCCAAAAAGGTGTGAACGGCACGCCGGAAGTTTTTCTCGATCCAAATAAATTTTCAGCCGACGGCACCTCGGTGCTGAGCACGTTCTCGCTTTCGAAAGACGGCAAGTACGTCGCATACGGCGTCTCGCAAGGCGGCTCTGACTGGGTTTTGCTCAGCGTGATGGAAGTTGCGACGGGCAAGAAACTCGAAGACGAAGTCAGGTGGATGAAAAATTCAGGCGTGTCGTGGCAGGGCGACGGCTTCTACTACAGCCGTTATCCCGAACCGGAGAAGGGCAAAGAGCTCACCACCAAGAACGAATTTCAGCAGGTCTACTTTCATAAAGTCGGCACGCCGCAGTCTGCTGACGTCCTCATCTACGACGACAAAGAACATCCGCAGCGTTTCCAGAGCGTAGACACGACGGAAGACGAGCGCTTCGCGATCCTCAACGTCTCAGAACGTGGCAAAGGCAAAAAAGGAAACGCGATCTTCATCAAAGATCTCTCGAAGAACGAAGAAAAGTTCACTCCGATCGTAGGCGAGATTGGTGACGACAGCTTCG
>JBKPJP010000055.1:0-8248 GCA_046730735.1 Acidobacteriota bacterium
CGGTAGGAGCGGATCTCGCGGGCGGCCAGCCACGCCACCACCTCCTCGTGCGTCATGCCGAGACACATGTCGCGCCCGCTGCGATCGCGCAGGCGGAACATCTCGTCGCCGATGGCGTCCCAGCGCCCCGACTCCTGCCAGATCTCGGCCGGGTGCAATGCCGGCAAATAAAATTCCTGCCCGCCGATGGCGTTCATCTCTTCACGCAGGATCTGCATCACTTTGAGCGCGACGCGTTGGCCCAGCGGCAACAACGAGTAAATACCGGCCGACAATTGCCGGATCATTCCGGCGCGTAGGAGAAGCTTGTGCGAAACGACCTCGGCATCAGCCGGGTCTTCGCGTAGGGTTGGGATAAAGTATCGTGACCAGCGCATAGGTTTGGCATTCTAACCGCAGCCGCGGATTATCGCGAATAACGCGGATAGTGTTACCATCCGATTCTTCTTTCATATCACCTAACAAAGGTTGCGGACATGAGAATTGCACTCGCAAGCGATCACGCTGGTTATGCCGAGAAAGAGCGTTTGAAGGGACTGCTCACGGAGCTGGGCGTCGAGTTTGACGATCTCGGCGCCGTGTCGGAAGAGTCAGTGGATTATCCTGACTATGCGCGAAAAGTTGCGGAGCAGGTGGCGCAGGGGCGAGTTGAACAAGGAGTGTTGGTTTGCGGCTCGGGCACTGGCATGGCCATCACGGCGAACAAGGTTCCGGGCGTGCGCGCGGCTGTTGCATGGTCTGAAGAGACTGCGCGACTCGCGCGCCAGCACAACGACGCAAACGTGCTTGCGATCGGCGCTCGCACTACGCCGCCCGATGATATTCCGAAGATCGTGCGCGCCTGGTTCGCGACTGAGTTTGAAGGCGGCCGGCACGCGGCGCGTGTCGAGAAGATTTCTGAAGTGGAGAGAAGCAGATAATCAAATGGACAGAAACTCATCACTCGCCGAAGTTGATCCGATCATTGCCGGTGCGATCGACAACGAAGTAGCGCGCCAGGCAAATGGACTCGAGCTCATCGCTTCCGAAAACTTTGTTAGTGAAGCGGTGCTGGAAGCCGCTGGCTCAGTGTTCACGAACAAGTACGCGGAAGGGTATCCGGGAAAGCGCTATTACGGTGGATGTGAATGGACTGACGTCGTGGAGCAGACGGCGATAGATCGCGCGAAAGAGTTGTTTGGCGCCGACCACGCGAACGTTCAACCGCACAGCGGCGCACAGGCAAACATGTCTGTGTATCTGGCGGCGATCCAGTACGGCGATCAGATCCTCGGAATGAATCTCTCTCACGGCGGACATCTCACTCATGGTCATCCACTGAATTTCTCGGGTTTGAGTTACAAAGTTGCTGATTACGGAGTTTCGAGAGAGACGGAACAGATCGATTATGACGAGTTGCAGAAGATCGCCGAAGAGCATCGACCGAAGTTGCTTGTCTGCGGTGCTTCTGCTTATCCGCGCACGATCGATTTTGAACGCATTGGACAGATCGCGCGCAGTGTCGGCGCGCGGATGTTTGCCGACATCGCTCACATCGCCGGACCAATCGCGGCCGGGCTTCATCCCTCGCCAATTCCGCACGCGGATTACGTCACTACTACGACGCACAAAACGTTGCGTGGTCCACGCGGCGGTTTGATTCTGTGCCGCGAGGAACATGCGAAAGAGATCGATCGCCGGGTTTTTCCCGGTGTGCAGGGTGGGCCGTTAGTCCACATCATCGCTGCGAAAGCGGTAGCGTTTGGCGAGGCGTTGCGTGAAGACTTCAAAGAATATCAACGCCAGGTTTTGAAGAACGCGAAAGCGCTTGCAAGTGAGTTGCAGGAGCAGGGATTGAGAGTCGTGTCAGGCGGCACTGACAATCACCTGATGCTGGTTGATGTCTGGATGGATGGCAAAGGCATCACCGGCAAGGACGCCGAGAAAGCCCTCGAAGCGGCGTTGATCACCGTCAACAAGAACACGATTCCGTTCGATCAGAACAAACCGTTCGTAGCCTCAGGCCTACGCATCGGTACGCCGGCAGTGACTACACGCGGCATGAAAGAACCGGAGATGCGCACGATTGGTCGTCTGATTGCGGAGGTAATTCACGCGCCGGAGTCGGAAGACGTGAGGAACAAAATTAAGCGTGAAGTTGCGGATCTCACCGTAAAATTCCCGTTGTATCCAAAACGATTAAAAGCCAAAGATTCGCATGCTTGAAGTTTTTGGGCCCGAGGGGCTGATTGCGCGGGCACATCCGGAGTATGAACATCGACCGGGCCAGATTGAAATGGCGCGGGCGGTGATGCGCGCGTTCGAAGAAAAGAGACACCTCATTGTCGAGGCCGGCACGGGTACCGGCAAGACGCTCGCTTATCTCGTTCCTGCGGTTGCGGCTGCACTTGGCGGTAACGGTCGCGTCATCGTTTCCACCGGCACCAAGAACCTACAGGAACAGCTAATGGAGAAGGACATTCCCTTTCTCCAACGTGTCCTGCCCAAACCGTTCTCGGCGACCTACATGAAAGGTCGCAGCAACTACGTCTGTCTCAATCGTCTCGCACGCGCTCAATCCGCGCCCGTGCTCGAAGGCCTCGATGAAGTCGATTACTTCGAAGAGGTTTGCCACTGGTCCAGACAAACCGAGATCGGCGATCGCGCGGAACTATCAAACCTGCCGGAGTCACTCTCTTTCTGGCGACACATCGACGCTCGTTCCGAATCCTGCCTGGGCCAGAAGTGTCCCGACTTCGACGCCTGCTTCATCACGCGGATGCGTAGTCGCGCACAGGAAGCCGAAATCGTCGTCGTCAATCACCATCTCTTCTTTGCCGATCTGAGTTTGCGCAACGGTAACTACGGCTCGGTGCTGCCTGACTACACCGCTGTGATTCTCGATGAAGCGCACCTCGTCGAAGAAGTGGCGTCTGAGTATTTTGGTGCACAAGTTTCCAACTACCAGATCGACGACCTCGTTCGCGATCTGGGAGCGTTACCCATCGACGACGCCGATGTCGACAAGGAACTGACGCACAGCACCGCGCGCATGTCTCGCTTTTCCGACAACTTCTGGATGGGTTTTCGTGACGGACGTGGCGAAGACGGTCGCTATCCGATCATCCCCGGCACGTTCGCACGTAAAAACTCGGATGGCGAGTTGCAGGCAACGCCACTCGGCGAACTCTACATGGCTCTCGAAGGCGCGATCGCGCGCACAGAGACCACGCTCGATGCGCTCAAAGAGAAGCCTCCCGAAGTCGAGAGTCTGATTCGTCGCTTGCGTGAAATCCGTTTTGAACTCGAGTTCATCGTCACCGCCGCAGACAAGAAATTTGTTTACTGGCTCGAGCGACGACATCGCGGCGTGTTCCTGCGTGCTTCGCCGATCGACGTCGCGGGACTTTTGCAGGACAAGCTGTTTGACGAAGTGCCGACCGTGGTACTGACTTCAGCGACACTCTCGAGCGGCGGCAATTTCAGCTTCATTCGCGATCGACTCGGACTGGACACAGCAGACGATCTCATCGCCGCGTCCAGTTTCGACTACGAGAGCCAGGCAATCCTCTACCTGCCGCCGCGAATGCCCGACCCGCGCGATCGTGAATGGACCAACGCCGCCACGGAAGAAGTCATTCGAATTCTCAACGCGACTGAGGGACGAGCGTTTGTTCTATCGACGAGCTTCGCCGGCATGCAGTCGCTGTTTGAAAACGTTTGGAGCGAGATTGATTACCCGTGCCTGGTCCAGGGCAGTGCTTCGAAGGGTCAGTTACTAAAGCAATTTCGCGAAACTCCGAATGCCGTGCTGTTCGCGACCGCGAGTTTCTGGCAAGGCGTCGACGTGCGTGGCGAACAGTTATCGTGCGTGATCATCGATAAGTTACCGTTTGCAGTTCCCACGGATCCGATCGTCGCGGCGAGGCAGAGAGCGATCGAGGACAGCGGCGGTTCGAGCTTTTATGAGTACAGCGTGCCGCAGGCGATCATCTCACTCAAACAAGGTCTCGGACGTTTGATTCGCAGCACGACTGACCGCGGTGTCCTCGCCATACTCGACCCGCGTCTGCGCACCAAGGGTTACGGACGAACTTTCCTGCAGAGTCTGCCACCTTGCAGGGTGACTTCGCGGATCGAGGATCTTGCGAGTATCCTAGCTTAAGTATGCCGGGACAATTCGAAGTAATGATCGAGCGAAACTTCTCGAGTGCGCATCAACTGCGCGGCTATAAAGGGAAGTGTGAAAACCTGCACGGCCACAACTACAAGATCGAGATCTACGCGCGTGGCCGTGAGTTGGATAATGTCGGACTGCTGGTCGACTTTGTGGAACTAAAAGCGGCCGCGGATGAAGTTGTCACCTACCTGGACCACCGCAATATCAACGAGTTGCCGCCGTTCGATGAGTTGCAGCCATCAGCCGAGAACCTCGCGAAGTACGTGCTGGAACGCGTGGCGAAGCGCGTGAGCGACGATCGCGTGCAGATCTACAAAGTGCGTTGCTTCGAAACACCAACGAGCGTCGCCACTTACCAACTCGATTGATCTAATCCGCGTTTATCAGCGTTCTTCCGTGGCCAAATTTACCGGCATATCAGCCACTGCATAAGCCATCACCGCCATCGTGGCGACGCAGAGCGCCAGTTCGCGCGGATTCACTTTGTCGAGCGTGTCGGCCTGCGTGTGGTGAATGTCGAAATAATGAGTGCCGTCGACGTCCAGGCTGGCGCCAGCGACTCCGTCGCGCATGAGTGGTCCAATATCCGCGCCGCCGCCGGTTAACGCAATCTTGTCGGAGCCAATCCCCGAGAGTAGTTTTGCAATCTCCGTTAGATTCGATCTCACCTGCATTGGAGCGTTAGTCGCCAGTCCGAACCCTTCAGGTCGATAAACTCCTGAATCCGATTCGATCGCGAGGACGTGTTTCGCGATCTCGGCAAGATGCGCTTCATGATAAGCGTTGCCGCCGCGCAAGCCGTTCTCTTCATTTGTGTAAAGCACGACGCGGATGGTACGGCGCGGCTTTAGCCCGAGCTCTTTCAACAGACGCACTGCTTCCCAGGCGACGATACAACCGCCGCCATCGTCGTGGGCGCCCTGGCCCACGTCCCACGAATCGAAGTGTCCACTGATAAGCACGATTTCTTCAGGCGTTTTCGAGCCGCGCAACTCCGCAACGACGTTTGCCGACTCAGCATCGGGCAAAAACTTTGCTTCCATTTTGAGCCTGAGTCTCGGATGCTCGCCACGATCATTCATGCGTTGCAAAAGTTCTGCTGCTTCAATAGTGACGGCTGCTGTCGGAATCTTCGGTTGGCCTTCCTCGTAGCTCATCGAGCCTGTGTGCGGCGTCTGCAAACTGACTGGAGTGATGGAGCGCACGAGCGCCGCAACTGCGCCATAGCGCGCCGCGCGTGAAGCACCCGACCAGCGATAAACAACAGTCGCTCCGTAATCGGTGTAATGAGCGTTGTAGACTACGATCTTTCCGCGCACTTTATCGCCGAGTCGATCGAGCTCGACGAAGTCGCGTACTACGATCGCTTCAGCCGTAATACCCTCAGGCGGTGTGGCGATGCTGTTTCCCAATCCCAGTACCTGTAGTTTTGCGGGAACGGGCGCTAACATCTCCAGGCTTTCTTCACCGCGCACCCAATGCGGCACCATCACTTTTTCCGCACGCACGTTGTCGAGACCGTCGCGCTTCATCTCGCTGACGGCCCACTCGATCGCGCGTTTGAGATTTTCTGAACCGCTCAGGCGATTGCCGATGTGATCCGTCAAGTGTGCGAGGCGAGTGTAAGCGCGGTCACTCGTGAGTGCGGCGCCGATGATGCGTGCCGCAGCGGCGCGATATTCATCGATGTTCACCGTCGGCGGCGGCAGTGGCGCCAGGGGCGTGGGTGAAGCAGCGGGAGGAGGAGTTGCTTGTGGACGCTGCTGAGCTTGTGATGCGAAAACGATTGGGAGAATGAGTGTACAAATAACTGCGAACAGTTTTAAGCAACGCACGCGCGTAAATCCCTCCGTGGTCCTTAGTTAATGAAATGACTTTCAGGCAGTTTAGCTTAGCTGACAAACTTTCCGAAAAAAAATTCGTCAAGCTGTCGATTTCCCGGCCCGCGGTTCGATTAACCAGTGAAAGAGCCGAATGCTCAAGAATATCGCAAGGATAAAAGGAGAAATTTCTTATGTCAGCAACGAATCCGACCCGCACGCAACCCCAGCCGCAGAAGATTACGACGTTTTTGTGGTTTGACAACAACGCCGAGGAGGCAGCGAATTTTTATGTTTCGGTGTTCAAGAATTCGAGAATCCTGGGCACCTCTCACTACAGCGATGTCGGGCCCGGTCCTAAAGGTTCGGTGATGACGATTGAGTTTGAACTGGATGGCCAGCGATTCACGGGTCTGAATGGTGGTCCAACGTTCAAGTTCACCGAAGCCATCTCCCTCGTGGTCCATTGCGAGACGCAGGAGGAAATCGATTACTTCTGGGAGAAACTTTCCGAAGGCGGGCAAAAGGTCGAGTGTGGCTGGCTCAAAGATAAATATGGACTGGCGTGGCAGATCGTGCCGAATTTCCTGCTGGAGCTGCTTACCTCAGGCGATAACGCCAAAACTGACAGAGTGATGCGCGCGGTGATGTCGATGAAGAAACTCGATATCGAAGACCTGAAGAAAGCCGCCGAAGGTCAGTAAGTGGGGGGCCATTAAGGATGTTTCTCTGCGTCCTCTGCGGCCCTCTGCGATCTCTGCGTTGAAGAAAACTTTTATACGCAGAGAACGCAGAGGGCCGCAGAGGACGCGGAGTTGATTTATGCCGAGACTAACGACGGCACGTCGATGTTGTACTTCCTGATTTTGCTGTAAAGACGCGGGCGGTAGATCCCCAGGAGATTTGCCGCCGCCTGCTTGTTCCCCCCGGTCCGTTGCAGCGTACGCTCTATAACCAGCCGCTCAATGTCTTCAAGCGTCATGTTGGGTGGCACGTCCCAGGTGACATTCGACGACGTCCCTTCCGGAAGCGTTCCATTGTCGAAAGGCAAATCGATCGGTTCGATCTGTTTGTCTTTCGCCAGCAGCACCGCGCGCTCGATCACGTTTTGCAACTCACGCACGTTTCCGGGCCAGGTGTGGCCAAATAACCTCTGATAAGCCGCCTGCGAGACGCCGGTGATCGGTCGCTCATACTTCTGCGCGTACATGTGCAGGAAGTGCTCAGTCAAAAGCTGAATGTCTTCACTGCGCTCGCGCAGAGGCGGCACGTGAATCGTAATCGTGGAGATGCGATAGAAAAGATCGTCGCGTAACAAGCCATCGCGAATCGCATCCGCAGGGGGACGATTCGTCGAACAGACGAGACGAAAATCGACCGCATACGTCTTTTCCGATCCGATCTTGCGATAACTTCTTTCCTGTAACACACGCAGTAACTTCGGCTGTAACTCGATCGGCATCTCCGCGATTTCATCAAGCATCAGCGAACCGCCGGCGGCATGTTGGACCAGTCCTTCCTTGTCCGCATGCGCGCCCGTGAACGCGCCTTTCGTGTGACCAAACAACTCCGACTCGATCAACTCTTTCGGCAGCGCCGCGCAGTTGACTTTGATGAACGGCTTCTTCGATCGCAGTGATTGATAGTGAATGGCGTTGGCGATCAGTTCCTTGCCGGTGCCGGACTCACCGACAATCAGGACGTTTGCATCAGACTTCGCCACCGACTCGATCGTTTCGTAGATCATCTGCATCGGTTTCGACGAGCCGATGATGTTGAAATACTCTGCGCGCGTTGAGAGTTGCCGTCGCATGTTCGCGGTTTCCGCAACCAGCTCGCGACGTTCGAGCGCTTTCTCCACGAGCGGTTGCAGCTCTTCGAAATCAAACGGCTTCTCGACGAAATAGAACGCGCCCGCCTTGGTTGCTTCGACGGCTTTTTGCACTGAGCCATAACCCGTGACCACGATCACTTCCGTCGTCGGTCGCGCGTCTTTCATATGTCGCAGCACTTCAAGACCGTCCATATCGGGCAGTTGCAGGTCGCAGATCGCCAGGTGATGTCCGCCCTGATCAAACAGCTCAATGGCGGCCGCACCAGTCGCGGCAGTGTCGACAGAGTAACCTTCCTCGACGAAATTCTGCCGTAGAGAATCGGCCATCGTATGTTCGTCGTCTACCACAAGAATCCGCACTTCTTTGTTCTCCACCTTTTTCTCCTCTCTCGAAATCGCTGCGCCATGAGGCATGATGATTACTCTCCTCTTTTA
>JBKPJP010000056.1:0-3115 GCA_046730735.1 Acidobacteriota bacterium
CAACGTCTTCAGGAAGCGATCCGGTTTAATGAAGAGTTCGCAGTTGTCCGAGGGACAGTTACAACCGGACAAGATCTGCAAAGAGATCTACAAGTCAGTCTTCACGATAATTCAAAGACGATCTTCGTCAACTCCAAACGCGAAACTCTCGCTCGTTATCTCACTCAGTTACAAGTCTTCTCATTCACTGCTGCTGATCTCGACGTCGTGCGTGGTATGCCGGAAGCGCGCCGGCGTTTTCTGGACCGCGGTATCTCATCACTCAAGCCCGCGTATCTGAGGACTATTTCCGACTACAACAAAGTCATCAAGCAAAAGAATCGTGTGCTGCAACTGGCTAGCGAAAACGAGCTTGGACCAGACAAAGTCGAGGATCTTCTGGCGCCGTGGAACGAGCAGTTGGTCCGCCTTGGAGTCTTAATACATCGAGCACGCGAAGAGTATGTGGCGGGATTGAATGCCGCGCTGGAGCGGCAACTGTTTGAACGAAGAGACGTTACGACGCGCTATGTTTCGTCGCTCGAGAACAAAGGCGACATGAGCGATTACGAGTCGCTTTTGCGCTCGCGAATCTCGCTTCGCCTGCCGGCCGAAGTAGCTGCGGGCCATGCCCTTATCGGCCCGCACCGCGACGATTTGGAAATCCATTTGGACGGCCGGGAAATTCGCGTTTACGGAAGCTCCGGACAGCAACGTAGCGCATTGTTATTATTAGACTTAGCGGCGATTTCGTTGTATAATTCAGGCTCGAATGACCAGCCGGTTTTCATCATCGACGATGTCGATGCGGAACTGGATGAGCGAAGGATAAGACACCTTCTTGAATACCTTGAAAATCGCACACAAACCTTCATTACAACCTCAAAGCGGAGTCATGTCGAATCTTTCTTTTCGCGGGCCAGTGTGTTTGAAATCGAGGAGGGTAGGGTGCGGAGCAGTAACGTCGAAACTTCGCTCGCGCTTGGCAGTTGAAATGTTTGACCAGCGTATAGGAGAAGAGATTGGTAACAGCAGGAACTAACTTAACAAAGAAACCTATGGCTTACGATTCATCATCGATCACAATCCTGGAAGGACGCGACGCAGTGCGTAAGCGTCCGGCCATGTACATCGGATCGACCGGGGAGATTGGTTTGCACCACCTGGTCTACGAAGTGGTCGACAATTCTATCGATGAAGCCCTGGCAGGTTATTGCGATACGGTTGAAGTAGCGATCCATTTGGACAATTCGATTACGGTAATTGATAACGGGCGTGGGATCCCGGTTGACGAAATCAAAAAAGAAAAGAGATCGGCGGCTGAAGTGGTGATGACCAAGCTTCACGCCGGCGGCAAGTTTGATTCAAACGCTTATAAAGTTTCCGGTGGTCTGCACGGCGTTGGCGTTTCGTGCGTCAACTTTCTTTCCGAGAAATTGCACCTCGAGATCTGGCGCGACGGCAAAACCTACGAGCAGGAGTTCGCGCGTGGCATTCCCGTGGCCCCGTTGAAGCAAACCGGAAAGACACGCAAGCGCGGCACGAAGATCACTTTCAAACCCGACCCGCAGATCTTCACCGAAACGTCGTTCAGTTTTGACAAGCTTTCAGAGCGACTGCGCGAGAAGGCGTTCCTCAACAAAGGCATCCGCATCACGATCAAAGACGAACGTGAAGAACCGGAACGTTCACACGAGTTCTACTACAAAGGCGGCATCGCAGAGTTTGTCAAACACCTGAACAAGAACAAGTCGACGCTTCACGACAAGCCGATCTATTTCGAGAAGGAAGGCGATAGTCTCTCGATCGAAGTGGCCATTCAGTACAACGACGGCTACGACGAGAAGGTCTACTCGTTTGCAAACAACATCAACACCGTCGATGGCGGCACTCACCTTTCCGGTTTTCGTTCTGCGTTTACGAGAACGATCAACGCCTACGCGCAATCGTCCGGTTTGGCTAAGAACTTCAAGGGTTCGCTGACCGGCGACGACGTACGCGAAGGTCTCGTGGCTGTTATCTCCGTAAAACTGCCGCAGCCGCAGTTTGAAGGGCAGACGAAGGGAAAGCTTAATTCCGACGTGAAGGGCGCCGTTGAGTCGTTCCTGAACGATCGCCTGACCGAATTCTTCGAGCAGAATCCGCCTGTAGCGCGAAAGATTGTCGGGAAGGCACTCGATGCCGCCCGCGCCCGCGAAGCAGCGCGCAAGGCGAGAGAAATCGTCCGCAAAGGGGCAATGGGCTCAAGCATGCTGCCGGGCAAACTTGCTGACTGCCAGGAGCGCGATCCGGCACTCTCCGAAATCTACATCGTCGAGGGCGACTCGGCGGGAGGTTCAGCCAAACAAGGGCGCGACCGAAAGAACCAGGCGATCCTCCCGCTCAAGGGCAAAATCCTGAACGTCGAGAAGGCTCGCTTCGACAAGATGCTTGGGCACAGCGAGATCAAGTCGTTAATCACGGCGCTTGGCACCGGCATCGGCAAAGACGATTTCGATATCAGCAAGCTGCGCTATCACAAGATCATCCTGATGACGGACGCAGACGTGGACGGTTCACACATCCGCACCTTGCTGCTGACGTTCTTCTACCGCCAGATGCCGGCGCTCGTCGAGGGAGGTCACGTCTATATAGCTCAGCCCCCATTGTTTAAGGTAAAGCGCGGGAAGAAGGAAGAGTATATCAAAGACGAAGGCTCGATGATTCGATACCTCATGCGCCAGGCAACCGGCGACATGAGCGTCAAACCGGCGGGCGCCGGCCAGCCGATTGAAGGCCGCGAGCTGGCGAAGTCGCTCGAAAAGATGGTTGATTTTAAACGTTACTGCGAACGGGCGACTCGGCGGCTCGGTGGTGACCCGCAACTGTTGAATATCCTGCTCGAATCCCTGAGTGGACGGAAAGGCGTGCTCCGAAAAGAGGGGCAAACGCTCCGGAAAGTCTTTCAGGACGCCGATCTGATGGCGAAGATCGAGGGAGCTTTGCACAAAGCGGGCTATAAGACGGAGTTGACGTCAGACGATGAGCACGGTCTCTGGGAAATCGAGACGGTGGCAGCTACCGGAGTCAATCTCGTTATCGATTGGAACTTCGCTCAATTCGTTGAGTTTCAGACAGCGGTCGAGCTTTACAAGAC
>JBKPJP010000057.1:0-2179 GCA_046730735.1 Acidobacteriota bacterium
TCGGCAGCGTCAGATGTGTATAAGAGACAGCCTGAAAGGGTGTAACGTGATTCTTCCTGAGTGATCGCGAAAATAGTGCGGTCGATGAATGTCTTGATAACACCTGCCTGAATTTTTGTCGGCGCAGATTTGAATGCAGGCACTTCCGGAAACGCATCCCTGGCGACGCCAACCATCTTGAAGCGAGCGCGATCGCATTTCACCGTTACCCACTCGTTGTCTTCCTTCTTGAAACTTACAGGCGCATCAGGAAGCAGTCGTGCGATCTCAAAAAGTTTTCGCGCCTGCACACACATCGATCCCGGCGTCGTGATCTCTTCCGCATCCATGTCACAACGGATAGTAACGTCGAGATCGGTTCCGGTGATTCTGATCGTGCTTTCGCCGACCGACTCGATGAGTATGTTTGAAAGAACCGGTATCGTGTTTTTCTTTTCGACGACTCCCTGAACGAAGCCGAGTTCTTTTTGCAGGTTCTGCTTACTCACTACAAATTGCATTGCCATCACTCCTTCAAACTATCCACAAACCGCTCACGCGTTTCTTCTACTTACGGAATTAAAACTTACTATTTATTTCCAGCAGTAGTAGTAGGTGCCTGTGGATTTGTGAATAAATACTTAACCGTAACGGATCGAACTACTTAACTCGCTCTCAGCCCTGTGGAAACCTGTTCAAAGTTCCACGTGCAGTTTCGGAAAAAATTAGAGGACGTGAACATTAACATATTTCCACAAAACGTTCTCAGTGGACTGTGAAAAAGTACGGTTGTAAAGACTATTTTTGCAACGACTCCGAGAGTTCGCTGATGAGTCGTTGCAGAGTTTCATCGGTCGCGACGAGCGCTTCGATTTTTTCAACCGAGTGCATCACCGTGGTGTGATGTTTGCCGCCGAAGGCACGACCAATCTCGGGATAGCTATGCTTAGTCAAATGCTTGCAGAGATACATCGCGACCTGACGAGGATGTGAGATTTGCCGGGCGTTGTTCTTCGAAATCAATTCCTCGCTGGTCAGTTTGTAAGTCGAGGCCACTAACTTCTGAATCTGCTGAATCGTAACAACCCCTGACTCTTCTTCTTTAGCGATGTTACGAATCGCATCCTGCGCCAGGGTCTTTGAAATCGGCTCACCGCGAAGAGAAGCAATCGCGATCAGACGAACTAACGAACCTTCGAGCTCGCGGACGTTGCTCTTCACACGACCAGCTATAAACATCGCCACGTCGTCAGGAATACTTACACCAATCAGATCGCCTTTTCTTTTTAGAATCGCGATCTTGGTTTCGAGATCCGGTGGCTCGATGTCGGCGATCAAACCCCATTCGAAACGCGAGTGCAGGCGTTCCTCGAGCGTTGGTATTTCGCGCGGCGGACAATCGGAACTGATCACGATCTGCTTCTGCTGATCGTAGAGCGCGTTGAAAGTGTGGAAGAACTCCTCCTGCGTGCGCTCTTTGCCGGCCATGAACTGCACGTCATCAATCAACAACACATCAACCGATCGGTATTTCTCACGGAAGCTCTGCGTCTTGTCGTAGCGTATCGCGTTGATGAGATCGTTCATGAAACGTTCGGACGAGATGTAGCAGAGCTTGAGGTGTTGATTGCGAGATTTGATGGCATGACCACACGCGTGCATCAGGTGAGTCTTACCCAATCCCACGCCGCCATACAGGTAGAGTGGATTGTAAGTCCGACCTGGAGCTTCAGCTACCGCCAACGATGCGGCATGTGCGAACTGATTGCACGAACCCACTACAAAACTCTCATAAGTGTATTTGGCGCTGAGTGAAGGTTCTGCCAGCAGCGATGGAGACGGCTCGCTTACGGTGACAACCGGGACTGAATCAGATATCGCGACTTCTTCCGGAAGAGACGCCGGAACCCAATCGGAAACCTGCCCCACGACCCAACCGACCGAGTAACCCGACAAGCGGAGATCGTTGAGCGACTCCGCCAATACCTTGCCGTAGTTACTAACAACCCAATCCTTGACTACTTCGCTCGGGGCACGTAAACGAAGAACGTGCTGCGAACTATCGAGGCTCTCGAACTGGATTGGACTAAACCACGTGTCGAGGGTTTGCTGATTCAGCCTGCCTTTGAGTGAGTGAAGTATCCTGCCCCAAACATTCGTCTCTACAGAAGCGCTCATCTAAAATCCGTTCAGGGAAGGC
>JBKPJP010000058.1:0-5382 GCA_046730735.1 Acidobacteriota bacterium
TCCTTCAGCTCTTTCGAGCAAACCCATCTCACGATGTTTGGGCGACATCACGCGCCCGATAAACGTCAGGTGATCTCGAAACGCAACGACCGACTCAGGCTCCGTAATGCGCGCGTCCGGACCGAGCGCCTGGTGGAACAGCGACGCGGCCATCGGCGTGACGTACTCGTGCGAGAAACGCACGTCCGCGAGTGCAAACAACGCATCGCCCGGCTTAACAGCTTCAACTCCGATCTTCCCCGCCGTGACAAACGCATGGCGCGCGATGATCTTTTCAACGATCGTCATCGGCCGTGGTCCGGTCTCGATCGGCGGCGGTGAAACTTGTCCGGAGAGTCGCGCTTTGTTGTAGTTGAAGAGACCACCATGCGAAACGATGTCCTGCGAGATCTGATCGAGACCCTTGGTGAACTCCGAAAGCGGAATGTCTTCACCGCGACGAATGCGTTCGATCAAACCGAAGTCCGTTGACGTCAGGAGTCCGATATTTTGCGAGTTTTGTCCATAGATCTTCTCGATGCTTTGAGCGATGACGAGCTGTACGCCCGCGGCTTTTTCGGCGTATGGCGCGGTCTCGCGTGAAGAGCCGCAGCCTTTCGAGAGTCCGGAGACTACAACCGCGAACCCGCCGTTCTTTACTTCGTCTTTCTTGACCGCGCCTTCGCGCATGCCGACGTAGACGTACTGTCCGAGCGTTTCGTCGTAGTAGAAACAGACCCAGCCCGGTGTTATTTCATCGGTGGAGATGTTGCTCATCAGCGGCAGGTCGCCGTGTGCGAGGCGCGCTGCGAGTTCGGCCTCGAGCGCGGCGGCAGCTTCGCCTGTCGCTTCGAGCTGCTGGCGGATTAGGCTCGTATCGTCGGTTAGAAATAGAATGCGACCTGAAAATTTAATGTGGTCGGGCCGTTTTTCGATTGTGCCGGTCATTAGTGCGCCTTCAGTCTGAAATTCTGTTCGTCCTATGATATTTTCTGGGAAAGCAAAGTGATTATAACCTTACGTTGATAAAACCCTTAACGGGCTTCCCGGCGTCTAAGCCCCTGGAATGCTGATGCTCAGCAGTGGAGGAGAGTCGATATGAAGTTGTTAGGAAGATTGGCGTTGGCCGCGTTGCTCGCGTTGACTGTGGTGACGTTTGGCTCGCGGCAATCAGTTGTGCTGGCGCAGGCGCAAGGGCCGGAGACGGACGATCGCGTCAAAGTCGAAATCTACACGCGCTTTTACAAGAATGCCAAAACGAATCCAGCTGTCGCAATTCAGGCCGCGCGCGATTACCTCCAGAAGTATCAAAAAGATAAAGACGAGTACGTTGATTACATTCAGAAGTGGATCCGCGCGTATGAAAGCGATGAGCGCAAGGCCTCTCTTCCGGGTCTGATCAATCAGAAGAATTTCGCCGAAGCATTCGCAACGGGCGCGAAGATTCTCGCCGAAGACCCAAACAACCTGCGCGTCCAGATCGACCTCGGTTATGCCGGCTATCTCGCGGCGTCAGCGAAGAATGAACAGTTCAACAGCACCGCTCTAGACTACGCGCGCAAGGCAACTCAGCAAATCGAAGCCGGCAAAGCACCTGCCGAATGGGCGCCGTTCAAAGGCAGAGACGACACGCTCGCTTATCTGCATTACTCAGTCGGTTTTCTGACACTCAAAACCGATCCCAGCCAGGCGATTGATTCGTTACTGAAAGCCGCGCAGCTCGAAAGTGACATAAAGAAAACTCCTTCGACTTACTACTTCCTCGCCGTGGCCTACGAGGCTGGTCCATACAAGACTTTGTCGAGCGATTACCAGGCGAAGTACGCAAACAAACCTGAAACTCCCGAGAGCAAAGCGGCGTTGGAGAAGCTGAACGTCGTGATGGACCGCATCATCGATGCGTATGCGCGTGCGATTGCAGCCGCGGGAACTGATCCAAAGACTCAGCAGAACCGTACGGACTGGACGGCGAAGTTGTCGACCTACTATAAGTTCCGGCACGAGGGCAGCGACGCAGGCATGAATGAGTTTATTGCCGCCGCACTGCAAAAGCCTTTGCCGCCCAAGCCATAATGGTCAAGAGAATCGACAACATACCTGATCTGGAGACACTCGAGCGGCTCGGTCGCGCGCGTGAGTTTATCGACCACTGCTACGACCATCCGCTCAGTCTCGATCAGATCTCGGAAAAAGCGTGTTTCTCTCGTTATCACTTCCTGCGCTTGTTCCGACAGGCGTTTAATAAAACTCCGCATCAGTACCTCATCGAACGTCGCATCGAGAAAGCAAAAGAGCTGCTCGGCGACGATGAACTACGCGTCACGGATGTTTGCTTCGAAGTCGGTTTTCAAAGTCTCGGCTCATTCAGCACTCTCTTTCAAAAACGCGTCGGCCAGCCGCCACTCACCTATCGCGAACGCGCACAAGCCAAACGCCAGGTCCCCGGCTGCTTCCTCGTGATGCATAAACTCGAATCGGTTTGATAAATCCGCGTTAATCCGCGGCTAAAAGCAATTTCCGAGAAGCGTTTTCCACGTGTGTCGGATATCCTCTCGTCTCTACTTTCATCGAGGAGAACCGAACATGATCCGCAAGATGTCTCACGCTACGATCTTTGTTAACAATCAAGACGAAGCACTCGAATTCTACCGCGACAAGCTCGGCTTCAAAGTGCATACGGACGCAAAAGTCGGCGAAGACTTCCGCTGGCTGACGATGTGTACAAACGACCAACCTGATTTCGAGATCATCCTGATGGAGCCGAAGCCGGGCATGCTGATGGACGAAGCGACGGCGAAACAGGTGCGCGAGATCATGGGTAAGGGAGTGCTTGGCGCGGGCGTGTTCAATACTGACGACTGCCGCGGCACTTACGAAGAGTTGAAAGCGAAGGGCGTGCAATTCATCTCCGAACCAGCCCAACGACCTTACGGCGTCGAAGCAGTTTTCAAAGACAACTCCGGCAACTGGTTCAGCCTCACGCAACCGAGCTAGAATAGGTCCAACAGGACCTATGCGAATCAAATGGACCGAACGACGCTTTGATTTCAATTTCCCCGCGGGTATTTATCCAGAGATGATCGAGCGCGTGCGGGGAACGCCCGCGCGCCTCGAGGATCTTCTCAACGGCCTTCCACCCGATACATTGACATCACAAGTCGATGGGCGCTGGTCCATGCAGGAGAACGCCGGCCACCTGCTCGATCTCGAGAGTCTCGTGTCGCAGCGAGTTGACGAATATCTTGCCGGAAACACGACGCTGCACGCTGCCGACATGTCGAATCGCAAGACTTATGAAGCCAGTCACAACGAGGTTCCGGTCAACACAATCCTAGCCGCTTTTCGCAACACACGACACGAGCTTGTCGACCGGCTCGAGAGTCTCGACGCTGAAATTTTTGCGCGCAGCGCGTTGCATCCGCGCTTGAACGTTCAGATGCGCCTCGTTGATATGTTATTTTTCCAGGCGGAACACGACGACTATCATCTCGCCAGAATCAGTGAGCTCAAAAAACTGCTGGCGAAAAAGTAATGCAACCGTCCGGAGTTATTTCATGCGCAAACTACTTCTCGTGTGTGCGGTCTTTACTGCTTTTGTCATGAACATTTCCGCCCAACAGCTTTCACTCGACGCGATGATCGATCGCGACATCGCATCGTGGTTAACTACGTATCGAAATCTTCATACTGCGCCGGAGCTGAGTCATCGCGAAGAGAAGACCTCCGCGTTTGTAGCAGGTGAGTTGCGCAAACTCGGTTTCACAGTCACCGAACGCATCGGCAAGTATCAAAACGCCCAATGGAATGGTTATGGCGTGGTGGCGGTGATGAAGAATGGACCAGGCCCGACCGTGCTCGTGCGAACCGAGCTCGATGCGCTGCCGGTTGAAGAGAAGACGGGTGTTCCCTACGCGAGCCTCGTGAAGACGAAGAACGATGCCGGCGTGGAAGTGAGCGTGATGCATGCCTGCGGTCATGACATGCACATGACCAGTTTTCTGGGCACGGCAAAGATGTTGACTGAGTTGAAGAGTCGCTGGAGCGGCACTTTGATCATGTTGGGCCAACCGGCGGAGGAGACCGGCGACGGCGCGAACGCGATGTTGCGCGACAATCTTTACACAAACTTTCCCAGGCCTGACTTCGCGATCGCGCTGCACGACAAACCGGAACTCGAAACTGGCAAGGTTGGCTATACGCCGGGTTATGCGATGGCGAGTGCGACGTCGATCGACATCAAGATCAGAGGCGTCGGTGGTCATGGCTCGGCGCCTGAGACGACGAAGGATCCAATCGTCGTGGCGGCGCAGGTGGTGATGGCGTTGCAGACGATTGTCAGTCGTGAGAATTCGCCACTCGATCCGGCCGTGGTCACAGTCGGGTCCATTCACGGCGGCACTCGTTACAACATCATTCCCGACGAAGTAAATCTTCAGTTGACTGTTCGCACTTACAAGGAAGAAGTGAGGAAACGCATCCTCGCGTCGATCGAGCGGATTGTTAAGGGCGTGGCGATGACCGCGGGCATTCCGGAAGATCGCGCGCCGGTCGTGAAAGTCTCGGAAGGTACGGGATCGACGTATAACGATCCGCAGTTGATCGAGCGGCTGGTGGGAGTCTTCACGCGGGCACTCGGCGAAGAGAACGTGGTGAAGATGCCGCCGATGATGGCGAGTGAAGATTTTGGTTACTTCAGTATGGACCAGAAGATCCCGGCGACGATCTTCTGGCTCGGCGCGTCAGATCCGGCGAAAGTGAAGGCGAGCCGCGAATCGGGCGTCGCGCTGCCGGGGCTTCACTCGGCGTTGTTCGCCCCCGTTCCCGAGCCGACACTGCGGACGGGCGTTAAAGCAATGACCTCCGCCGTCCTCGATCTCATGAAAAAGTAGATTTAAGCCGCAGTTTTTCGCCGATGAACACGGATCCGATCCGTGTTCATCGGCGAAAATCTGCGGTTAAAGACAACCCCACGTAAACAGGAACCTTCAAAGCATCACCTTTCCTTCGGAGGTTCCCGATGATTCGCTTCCTATCGTTAAGCCTACTGCTTCTCTTTTCCGCCCAAATATCTCTGGCCAATGATCTTTCGGCGCCCGCGATTGAGGAGTTGCGCGCGCAAGGCCCGGCCGGGTTGCAGGCTCTGATGAGCGAGTATGCTCGTGAGATAAATCACCATATCGCTAATCCCACGGCCGCCCCGGACGCAGAGTGGCAGCGAATCTCCAACGCCCTCGATGCTGTCGCGCAGCAGAAAAACAGTTACCTCACCGGTCTTTACTGGTACACGGATCTCGAGAGCGCGAAGCGCGCATCAGCGGCAAGTGGAAAGCCGATCCTGTCGTTGCGTCTCCTGGGGAAGCTGACCGATGATTTCAGTTGCGCCAATAGCAGGTTCTTTCGCAC
>JBKPJP010000059.1:0-1283 GCA_046730735.1 Acidobacteriota bacterium
CAGTTGCTCGAAGCCGATGCGTGGATCATCTGCGATGGACCAGTGCATCAATCGGGACGCAAACAGGTCGTGTTCGGCGCGCGCGGCGATATCAACGTCGATCTCACGATCTACGCGGCGAAACGACCATTGCACAGTGGGCATTACGGAAACTGGTCTCCGAACCCCGCCAATTTGCTCGCGCGCCTGCTCGCTTCGATGAAAGACGACGCGGGACGCGTCACGATCGACGGCTGGTACGCGGATGTCGAACCGCTGGGCCCTGCTGAACTCCGCGCGATTGCAGAAGCGCCGCAGTATGACGAAGAGTTGAAGAAGCAGTTGGGAATCAAACGTACCGAGAACGCCGGCAAGACGTTGATGGAGGTGATCAATCAGCCCTCGCTGAATATCAACGGGTTTGCGAGCGGCGATGTCGGCGCACTGGCGCGCAACGTAATTCCCACGACTGCCACTGCGGTGCTCGATCTGCGACTCGTGAAAGGAAACGATCACACGCGCCAAGTGCAACGGCTGATCGAGCACATTCGCAAGCAGGGTTATTTCATCACCGAGCGGGAACCAACGGATGCTGAGCGAGCGCAGTATCCGTTGCTTGCGCGCGTCAACGTTCGACCAGGTGGTTACAATGCCGACCGCACGCGCATGGACCTGCCAATCTCGCAATCAGTCATTACAGCCGTGCAATCTACATCGTCTGAAAAAATTGTGCTGTTGCCGACTTCGGGCGGGAGTTTGCCGCTCTCGATCATCACAGAACGACTCAAGACTGTCGCCATTTCCGTTCCGATCGCGAACTACGACAACAACCAGCACGCTGAAAATGAAAACATTCGCATACAGAATCTTTGGGACGGCATCGAGACCTGGGCCGCGATAATGACGATGAAATGAGCCGCGGATTTCGCGGAGAAACGCGGATAAAAATATGGACCAACTAAACATACCCGTTCTGCTCGGTACGAATCGCAAACAGAGAAATAGTATTTTTCCGGCGAAGTGGCTTATCGGTGAGATGGAGAAGCGGCCGGAGATCAGGACGCGGCTGTTCGACGTCGCTGACTTTCAGCTACCGCACGACGATTACGGGCAGGGACTGAAGGACCAATTTCCGGAATGGCGAGATGCGATCGTGCAGGCTGATGGCCTCGTGATCGTCTCGCCTGAGTACAACCACGGTTATCCCGGTTCATTGAAAGCCGTGCTCGATCTCCTGCTGCGTGAGTACGTACACAAGGCGGTCGCGTTTGTCGGCGTGTCGGCTGGTCCATGGGGCGGCACAC